>CAYNFL010000106.1:0-6698 GCA_964396465.1 uncultured Christensenellaceae bacterium | reverse complement strand
GTTTTAATCAGTCTGTCGCTTTTGAGCGCTCTCTCGCGCTCAATTTTGTTGTACAGGAAGAAAACAGTCGCTTTGGGTACGCTTTTGTATATGACTATCTGCAAGTATAACCTCTGGTTATATTATCTTTGGTGATCGCTATAGTTCTATGCATCTTTTGCGAATTATAACTTGTAGTTATATTACTATAGCTGACAGTTATATTCTATAGCAGCAAAATGCGCGTTTGGATATGATCCGCCCGCGCATGCAATAGCAGCCCCGTTATTTTAAATGTGTCCCTTACCCCGCGATGCCTTCGAGCTTTTTGAGCGCGGCCTCGCGGATGCGCCCGCCCGTCGCGGGCGATACGTACATACGCTGGCAGACGGCCTGCGCGCTGCGGTTCTCGAAGTAGCGCAGCCGCACGTACTCGCGCTCGCGCTCGGAAAGTTCTGCGTGCTTTACAAACTGCTCGATGCGTTCGACTGTGTAGCGCTCCTCGTTAAGGCGCGCCTCAATGCTCATTATCTCCGCGCGGTGCTGGCCGATAATGATCACCGCCGCGTGCTCCACCGGGCTGCCCGCCGCGCGGTTTCTCACCCCGGCCTCGTCGATGCGCGCCCCCGGCAGCCGCTCATAGGTCTGCTCCAGCGCGGTTTTAACAACGCTTAAGTCCATCATCAGATGCCCGATGCTGCGTTTCGCAAACCAGTATTCCCTCAAAACCCTTTCAACGTCGTTCATACCCATCTCCTCATATCGGGCCGCGCGTTTCCGCCGTCCTTTTCACGCTGCGTACCATAAAGTGCATCCACGCGTACCGCCGCGCGCAGCGCGTGCATATGCGCAGCTCCTCATCCTCATAGTAGTCCTCGCCAAAGCCGATTTGCCCTCCGCAGTAGCCGCACCGGTCCCAAAGCGGCGGCTCATCCGCCGTCCGGCGCTTTTCTTCTTCCGCCATTCAGATGCCCGCCCTTTCGATCAGCCGGTCGAGCGCGGCGTCCACAACGCTGATCTGCTCCAATATCATCGAGAACAGCGCCTGCGCCGCTACCGCCGCCCGGTAATCCCCCGTGAGTTCGAACTCCTGCGCAATCTGCGCCGCGGCCATGGCCAGCTTATCCAGCCGTTCCTTCTCCTTCGTGTATCCGCCCTGCATATTACACCCCTTGCCGCCCTGCTGATTTTTGCCGGTACACGCCGCATTCTTTTGGCGAGTAAAAAATGTGGAACATATCCTCTTCGCGGATCTCCAGCACACTTGCGATGCGGTTGGCCACGCCCGGCGAAGGGCACCTCATACCGCTTTCAATATCCGAGTAGTAGCCTTGGGTGATCTTTGCGTGCCGGGAGACCTCGGCCTGCATCAGATTCCGGTTCTCCCTGATATAAGCCAGTGACAGCCTCATTGCAACCTCACCTCCGATATATAACTAATGGTTATATTTTATATTCATTTCTGATCCGCTGTCAATAACCTGTAGTTATATCTTTACAATATTATCGCTATGGGTTATAATTCCGTGGGGGGAGGCGATCATACATT
Source organism: uncultured Christensenellaceae bacterium (assembly GCA_964396465.1). GTDB lineage: Bacteria > Bacillota > Clostridia > Christensenellales > SZUA-584 > JAEWCC01. The sequence continues at coordinate 5,170 of CAYNFL010000106.1, read as the reverse complement.
CGCTTCTTTCCAATACCGTTAAAGGATGGGAAAGAGTGAACGAATTCTCAAAAAACCTGCGTCGGCTGCGGCGGGCGCATAAGCTCAGTCAGGCGAAGCTGGCCGGGCTCGTCTATGTCTCACAGCCCTTCATCGCAGAGCTGGAGCGCGGCGCGAAAAACCCCTCCGTCGAAATACTCATCAAGCTCTGCGCAGCGCTGGATTGTTCCGCAGATTTCCTTTTGGGCGTCAAAGCCGGGAAGGACAACACGTTTGTCCGGCAGGAGCCCGTTGGCGAGGGGCGCTCGATGGAGATGCTGCAGTAAACCGCCGGAGCCCGGTATCATGCCGGAGGGATTCAGCCGCGCGCTCCACATCGCGGGCGCTCTGACGAAGAAAAATCGCCAATAGCCGCTGCGCTTAAGCGAGAATAAATTCTATAACCTTATGAAGCGAATGTATGTTCTTATTATATCCATTTATTGTCCTTATTTACGTACTCAATATAAACGAATGTAAAAAAATGAGGGCCTGTTGAAACGGCCCTCCAACTCATAAGTATGCTGTGAAATACTATGTTGCAAATACACGGCGCAGCACCGCCGATGAGCCTTTTTTAGCAGGGTTGATTGCAGCCGCAGCCACCGCCGCAGCCGCCGCAGCAGCAAAGCAGCAGAATGATGATCAGGCAGCAGCAGTTCCCGCCGCCAAAGCCGCCAAAGCCGCCAAAGCCGCCTCCGCAGCCGGCATTGCCGCAGCCCGGGTCTCCGCATCCGCCGCCACAGCCGCCGCAGCAGCAGAGCAATAAGATGATGATCCAGCAGCAGCAGTTCCCGCCGCCAAAGCCGCCAAAACCTCCGTTACATCCCATAAAATGCGTCCTCCTTCAAATCGATAATCACAGATACTCCTGTGATGCAGTCTCAATTCATACTACGTAGAACGTGTAAATTTGGTGCAAAACTGCGTTAAAAAAGCGAAGACGGGAATAATACGGTTGACAGGCGTTATCAATCGTCATTATGATAGCAGCAGAGGACACACATACCATCATGCGAGGTGACCGTTATGGCGTTTAAAGAAATTTCGATTTGGGATATCGATATCAACCCGTTTACCAAGATCGGCGCGGAGTGGGCGCTGCTGGCCGCGGGCACGAAGGAGAGCGGCTTCAACATGATGACCGCAAGCTGGGCTTCGTTCGGGCGCTTCTGGGAGAAGGACACGGTGACAGCCTATATCCGCGAGAGCCGTTACACGCGAAAGTTCTTCGATATGTGCGACACCTTCACGGTATCGTTCTACGGCCTGCGCTATAAGAAAGCGCTCAGCATATGCGGCTCGCTGCACGGCAACGAGTGCGACAAGGTGGCGGAATCCGGCCTTACGCCGCTGTTTTTGCCCGGCGCCGTCGCTTTCGAGGAAGCCGAGCTCATACTCGTCTGTAAAAAGCTTGCCCACGCGGACATTACACCCCAGGGCGCGGACGATAAGGAGACCTTCGCGCGCGTATACGCGGAGCCCGATTTTCACCGCATCTACATCGGCGAGGTCACCAAGGTGCTGGCGCGGGGGTAGATGCCAATAATATTAAATTCGAATTAAGCAGATGTGCATCTATGCCTTTGGCTTCCAACATTGTGTGGTATGTTCTCTTTTCGATACGGTAAAAGCAAAGCCTGTTCCAGGCAATGTCCATTCTTTGATATTTAAGCTGTATGAACTATCAGACTTATTCTCAACGTAATTGTCCCGATTGCTCCATAAAGCATTGATGTTATTCCCAAGATTTCTGAATGCCGTAAATGAGTTTGCTTTCAACACCCACGCTCCTGAATCTTTGCCGTCAATAATTATTTCAACATCCCTGCTTTTCGCTGGATACATATATGATGAATACGAATTGTATTCCGGCAAAGACTCTTTAAAATCATATATGCATTCAACTTCAACCGACTTCTCTTTATCGATTTCCAGCGAGTCGCTGAACAGTACAAAATATCTTCGCGTTTTTTGATTAAATTTTATCTCGATTTTTCGCAAACTTTCTTTTACCATGTCATGATTGTTTACTTTATACGATATTAATTTAAAAGTGTCCGGAAATTCAACAAATCTTGAACTGACATTAAAGCTGAATTCCGGTGTGGTTCCGTTCAAACTGATGCTTTTAAATTTCCAAACTGAACGAATATTGAAGTATTCTTCTTTAATATCAGGCGTAATGGTAATATTCCTTGATATATATTCATCAAAGATCCCCTGATTTAAGCAGTAAACCAGCTTTTCGTTGTACTGCGAATAGCACTCCTCCATTGCTTTACCTTTATAGCTTTTTTCTAATGAAAAGCCTCGAATCAAACCCGGGCGGGGGCAGGTCTTGACCGCATTGCTGATGCTCCTGTTAACCAGCAAAGCTAACTCCCGACTTGAATTCCAATATAGCGGAGTATTATTTTCTTTAATTTTTTCAATGAATCTCATCAGTTTAACTTTTTTTCTTTGCTCTTTTTCACATTTATCAGGGCTTAACCTCTTCGCACTGTTTATCAAAAATGGCAAAATAGGAATATCGGCTTTTAAAGCAAGATTATATTCAATTTCAGTATAGGAAAGTTTATGCTCCTTGTTAATTGAACCGTAACGGCCTCCCACAAGCAATAAGTAATAATCGCATTCTTTTATCGTCATCTCGATCGTATCTAAAAGTTTAATATTGTTCGCCGGGAATAATTCCATTCCTCTGGGGATACATCCGATTGTAATAAGAGTATCCATTACGGCTTTTCTCTCCTTAATAAGATCCAAGTACGTTGAACTGAGAAAAACCTGATACATCTTGTCCATTGGCACCTCAACTAATTAATATATACTTGATTCTTTCCATCATATCACCTCTCCCATAATAATACAAGTTCTCCTGTATAAACAAAAAACCTGCACCCAGCTCATAACACGCGAAAAAAGCGCATCGGGTGTACGCTCCCACTACGCCCAGCTTGCTGGCAAAGCCTAATGCTTAAGTTATATGCTGTAGTGCCCTAGCGGGCTCCGCATGAAAATATGCCTTTCCCGAGGGAAAGGCAATCATATAATCGGGTAATGCACATAAAAACCGCTGGCAAACGAAGTTTGTCAGCGGTCTGAGCGCGGCGGGTATGTACCCCGCCGCGCCGTTTCTTGATGCTGCTAAGCTAACCTCAATAGCTGTCCGCCGCGACAATCAAGCCATAGTCTGAAACAATGGTCACGCCGCGGGCGACGCGCTCGCTGTTGCCGCCGCTCAAAAAGTAGATGTCGTCGCCTTCAATCGCATAGATGCCGCCTTCCGTCGCATAAAGCCCGGTGACGCCGTCCTCAAGCTGCTCACTGTCCTTCTCGCCATTCACGAGGTAAAGCTCTTCGTCATCGTTGATCGCGTAGCATTTTCCGTCACAAAGCAGGAACTGCGTCGCGTCTTTCATGAGCTTTTCCGCTTTGCCGGTGGAAACGGACATGCGGTACAGGTCCCCGGAATAGCTGTTTTCGTCGCCTTCGATGTAATACAGGTAGCTCCCGCTTTGGTCGAAATCGTAGTTAAAAGCGTTGTCGCATACTTCCGTTTCGTCCCATTCGCCACCCGACTTTTGCGCCAGATAGAGCGTGCCGTCATATACGTACGCGATATGGCGAAGGTCCGCATCGGGCACATACCCGCCGTCCACTTTGCCGATTTTAACGCCCTCGCCCGGCAGGTTGATTTCATACATCGTCACAACACTCGAATCGCCGCTTTTCGCTTCGCTGTACAGAAAGTGCTTCCCGAACCGATTCGCATCGAGATATTCGCCCTGCGGGAATCTTGGATATCCGCTGTATTCATCTGTAACGGTATCCTCTTCGCCCTTACTATAGTAAATCAGCTCGCCGTCCGACGTCGAATATAAAAATTCTTCCGCGTTGCCGAAAGGCGCAACGAAATATGCGTCCTTGCTGACGCGCTCCGCGTCGCCGTTTTTGTACAGATACAGCGTGTTCTCCGAAGAATCTGATTGCGTACCAAAAACTACGCGCCCGCTGTCGTCCGCATAAAAGGAGTTAATGTACTCGCCCTTGTCAGCGCTGTATAACTCTTCCGCCTCGCTGCCGCCTTTATACAGCATCAGCGTTTCTTCGCCGTCGTCATTGATTACAAAACAAACATACCCGCCGTTCGCGGAAAACCCGAAAGTCCAGTCGGCGACGGAGTCTCCGATTGAAGTCGGTTCACCTCCAGAAGAGCATATGTTGAGTTCGCCCACGCCGTCCTCCATATCCGTAAGGTACAGCACCTTTTTTCCGTCTGTTGATATTCTCGCCGAGTATACATCCTCCGCGATCACTTCCGGCTCGGCGTTTGCGTCCCATAGCCGGATGCGCATAAGGTCACCTTCTCCCGATTTGCCCACATCGGCCAGATAGTAAAGTACATCTTTATTGGCTGAAACCATGGCGTCCAAATAACCGTATGCCATTGCCGCGTCTTCCAGCTCAATGCATTCCGCGCCCACGGCGAGGAACGCGTCTCCGTCCTCCATGTACATGAGCGGGTTCGGCGTACCCACGCCTCCGCCCGATCCCGACGAAAACACCAGAATGAGTACAACTGCCAGCACGACAACTGCCGCGCCGCCCCCAATCCACAACCACGGCAATTTCTTGCCCGCCTTCTTCGGCTGTACAGGAGGCGTATAAGCCGCTTGCGGCGCATACACTTGAGGCGCTTGCGGCACATACCCTTGAGGTGTTTCAAATCCACCGTTACCACCATTACCCGAATTCTGATCCATTCTCTCTCTTCCTTTCATATGCATTATTTAAAACCATTATCAAGCTGGCTGTGCTCCGCATCGAAAAGTCCCTTGCGGCTGGCCTCGCTGACGCGCTCTCGACCGCTTTGCTTGGCGCCGCTCTCATTTTCGCGCTTGTTTTATTAATTCCACATATTTTATATCGAATGAAATCCGTACCCGGAATAAAGCCATTTGATGGTATAGAAACGGTTGCCGAAGCCGCTGCCCCTCTGTGTAGCGGCGTGTAATAGTTGCTTACGTAATTATACCATAAACCGTACTTGGGTTCCAATATAAGCTTTTATTTTCTTTTTTATAATAAATTATATGGCTATTAGGCTGAGTCATCAATATGAAGTCCATAATAAAGGCCAATACAG
>CAYNFL010000105.1:914-6786 GCA_964396465.1 uncultured Christensenellaceae bacterium | reverse complement strand
CGGCGCTGCCGGACAATCTGGATCTGAGCGGCAAGGGCATATCCGACGTCACGGGGCTGCAGTACGCCACGGGCGTCACGGCCATTAACCTCTCAGACAATACGATCAGCGATATTTCGGCACTCAGCGGGCTACCCGACGCCTCGACGACGCTGGTTTCCATCGACGTCACGAACAACTACTTAAATATCGCGGCGGACAGCGCCGACATGCTCGTGATCAACGCGCTGAGCGCGGGCTGCACGGTGGATTACGACCCGCAAAAGCCCATCCCCGTAAACGGCGTTACGCTGAATGTGGAAAACGCGGTGATGTGCCCGGGCGACACGCTCCAGCTTACGGCAACGGTTGCGCCCGACGACGCGGCGGACAAAACCGTCACTTGGGCTTCGGATAACGCGGAGATGGCGTCCGTAACGGCGGACGGCCTCGTGACGGCGATCGAGATGGGTACGGTAAAGATCAGCGCGACGGCGGCGGGCGGCGTGAAAGCGGAATGCACCGTCGAAGTTAAGGCGGACAAGATCGGCTCGACGACCTACCTCGTCGGCGGCGGCGCAATCAGCTGCGTGGCCAAGCGCACGAGCGTGAGCGCTTTTAAAGCCGCGCTGCTCAACGGCACCTATACCAAGGTGTACAAGGCGGACGGCACGGAGCTGACCAGCGGCACCGTGGCCACCGGCATGACGGTGGCGCTTTCCATCGGCGGCAAGGAGCGGGATCGGCTTGCGATCATCGTCAACGGCGATACGAACGGCGACGGGACAATCTCCATTTCCGATTATACGCTGACGCGTTACGACATTCTGGCGCTCAAACCGCTTTTGGGCGCGTGTAAAGCGGCGGGGGACGTCAACGGCGACGGCAAGGTATCGATATCCGACTACACGCTGATACGGTACGATATACTCGGTTTGAAATCGATCAACAACTCGATGCCCACTCTGCCCGACCTGCCCGCGGTCAGCGACGCGCGCATCCGCGCGTTCCTCGACATGGCGCTGGGACAGCTGGGCGACCCGTACGTATGGGGCGCCGAGGGGCCGGATTCGTTCGACTGCTCCGGCTTCGCATGGTATTGCCTGACGCAGACGGGCTACAGCGTATCGCGCACCACGGCGGATTCCTACAGCCGCAGATCGGCCTGGCAGTACGTGGATAAAAGCGCGCTGCAGCCGGGCGACCTGATGTTTTACTACTCCGACAACCCGAGCGACGGAGACCGCATCGGGCATATCGGTATCTACCTCGGCAACGGCTACCACATCCACGCCAGCTCGGATTACGGCTATATCGTGATCTGCCGCGTGGAGGGCTGGTACGCGACGATGCTGAGCCACGGACGCAGGGTGTTCTATTGATAGGTGGTAAATGGAAACACAGAAGACAAAAAAGGAGAGAAGCATGAAGAAATTTATCGCGCTGCTGCTTGCGGCGGTGCTCATCGTTTCAATGATCGGGGTCGTTACGGCGTTTGCGGGCTGCAGCATCAGCGGAGACGGCAGCGTTTATCCGGGTCAAAAGGTAACATACACGGGTAAGGCAAGCTATTCAGCATACAGCTTAGTAGCAAAAATAGAGGGATTTGGAAAATACGACGTTATTAATGAAGAAAACAATACGATGAGTTTAGCAACTTTATCGGGTAGAGCAAAAATTTCCGTAACGATACCATCGGATGCACCGATAGGGACTACATATACGATTTCATTCTCGGGACAATATGATAATGGCTCGTCTGTGGATTTCGGCACCTCAAAAACGATCACAGTCGTTCAAAAACCCAAGCCTACGCCCAAGCCCGACCCCACGGGGTGGGAACTCGCGGAGAACGCGATGATCGATATGGCCGCGGGCGGCAGCTATGACCTGGAGATCACCGATACAAAGGTACCCGACGGTGTATTGAAATCGCTCAAAGAGAAGCAGGCAATGCTCAACGTCAACTTCGGCAGCTATTCGTGCTCCATCAACGGCGCGGAGCTCGGCACGATACCGGACGATTTGAAGAGCATTGACCTCGGTCTCACGATGGAGAAGGACGAAGCGTTCTCCGCCGCGGTCGGCGGCGCGGACGCCTACCAGCTTCACTTCGCGCATCAGGGCGCGCTGCCCGGCCGGATCACGTATAAGTTCAAGGCCGACTTAAGCAGCCCCGGGGATATCGTATACCTGTACTACTATTACGGCGAATCGGGCGTCACCGAGGCCGTGCAGGAGTGCGTGGTGGACGCCGAGGGCTTTATCACGGTGAGCATATACCACTGCTCAAGCTATTTCATATCCAAGACGCTGATCGAAGGCGCGGCGGGCATCATCGTACAGCCGACGCCCGAGGCGACGCCGACGCCAGAGCTGACGCCGACGCCCGAAGCGACGCCGACGGCAACGCCCGAAGGAGTGGTGAAGCCCGCGGATCAGGCGAACGGGCTGACCGTATCGGCTTCCGGCCCTGTGGGCTCGTGGTTCGGTATACCGTACGCGCCGCTGATCGCCGCGATGGCGGCCGCCGCGCTGGTCGCGATGCTGCTCACGATGATGGCCACGCGCTCGGGGCTTTTCAGGAAGCGGGTGAGAGTGAGGGAAGCCTCGGCGGGGTATATATCGACGGATGATACCGGCGCTGAGCCGGAGCCGTATGCTGCGGAGCCGCAGGACGACGAGGACGATATCGACGACGGATTGGAATAAGCGGCGCATCATATATGCGATACAAGGGCGGCTGGTTTATTAAAAGGGCAGGCCGCCCTTTTTTAATGCGGCGGCGGAAAATATCCGCCACTGCGTCATTGCGGGAAGCGGGGTGACGAAGCAATCCGGAGAAGAAAACGGCGGGATATCGCGCTGGATTGCCGCGCAAGTGCCCTGGGGTATGCGCTCGCAATGACGGGTATAGGGGCAATGCGCATCAAAAAAGCCATACATTTCAAATGGCTTATTATGCAGCGCCTCCATTTTATGTGGCGGGCGGGGCAACATATTAAAATAATATTTATAATATTATATTGACAATAGTGTGCGACAAACAGTATAATATGCGCGAGGTGAAGCATGTGGAAGACATCGAGAGCTTATTTGCCGGATTGCAGCAGGAGCTGAGGCGCGGCGCGGTGGTGCTATGCGTACTCGCGCTGCTCAAAGTACCGCGCTACGGTTACGCGCTGACCGAAGCGCTGGAGCAAAAGGGGATGCGCATCGAGCCGGGAACGCTCTATCCGCTGATGCGGCGGCTCGAAAAGCAGGGGCTGCTGCAAAGCGAGTGGGAGACTTCCGGCGCGAAGCCGCGCAAGTACTACGTGCAAAGCAGCGAAGGCGCGAAGGTATACGCCCGTTTGTGCGCCGAATGGGTGGAGTTGGACAAAACGCTGACGGCGCTGATAGAAGGAGGGCAAGGCGATGCAAAATGACTCAAAGGGGATCAAAGACCTCATAGATCGTTACGTATATCAGGTGGTGAAGCACCTGCCGCCAGCGCAGCGCGCCGATATCGAGCAAGAGCTTCGCGGGCTGATTGAGGATATGCTGTCCGCGCGCGGCGAGAACCCGACGCTGGCGGACGCGGAAGCCGTACTGAAGGAGCTGGGGATGCCCGCCGAGCTGGCGGCGAAATACCGGGGAAGCAAGCGTCATCTGATCGGCCCCGAGTATTATGATACGTATATTTTTATACTCAAGATCGTGCTGGCCGCGGTCGCGTTCGGCATGGGGCTCGCGCAGATTATCGGCAACATCGTATCGCCGCCGGAGAACGTATGGGCAGCCATCGGGCTGTTCTTCGCTTCGATATTCAACGCGCTGGTTCAGGCGTTCGCGTGGGTCACGGGGATATTCGCGCTGATGGAACACTTCGTGCGCGAGAAGATTTGGAAGAAGGATGAATGGAAGCCGTCCGACCTGCCGCCCGTGCCCGTACAGCAGGCCGTCATTAAAAAGAGCGAGCCGATCGTGGGCATCATATTTTCGATACTGTGGCTGATACTGATCACGACCGCACCGCAGCTGATTGGGGTATACATCGCGCCCGCGGGGGAGGTAACCGATATCGCCGCTGCGTTTCACTCGGCGATCCCGGTATTCAACCTGACGGTGCTGATGCACTTGATGCCGCTTGTCGTCGTGATTACCGGCCTCGGGATACTCAAGGAAGCGTTGCGCCTCGCGGAGGGGCGCTATACCGTGCGGCTTGCGATTATAATAACGCTGATCAATGTGACATCGCTGATACTGTTCATATGGGTATATGGCCGCCCCGATATCTGGAACCCTCACTTCATGGCATCGCTGAACGAAGCGTGGGGTACGAACGCAGCGGTTACCTTTGGCTGGAGCATCATTCCCAAGATACTCGTAGGGCTTGCGATATTCGGCAACATTGTGGACAGCATTACCGCGTTTACCCGCGCGCTGCGGAATAAGGAAACAAAAATATTGTAAAATATAAATATAGAAAAATAATAAAGAAAAATACTTTTTTGTGTAGTAAAAGGGTGAATTGTATGTTATAATTCGGGTTAGCTTGCAAAAGCTGCTCGATTTTTTGTACGCTGTTAAAAGCGTACAGGTTTAACGGAGAATCACCGATGGGTATGGAAGTGAAGAGCGGCATATTCGGTCTCGCCGTTGCGGACGCGCTCGGAGTACCCGCAGAATACAAGACGCGCACGCAGCTTCGTGAAAAACCCGTAACCGATATGCAGGGGCATGGTACGCACCATCAGCCCAAAGGCACATGGTCGGACGATACGTCCATGACGCTTTGCCTTGCGGAAAGCCTCGCGTCGGGAAACATCGATTATACCGATGTCATGGAAAAATTCTGCAGTTGGTGGATCGGCGGCGAATATACACCGCATGGGTACGCTTTTGATATCGGCAGCACGACGGGGCGCGCGCTCAGCCGTTATCGAGAAGGCAAACAGCCGTTGCATTGCGGCGGGCGCGCCGAGCGCGACAATGGCAACGGCGCGCTGATGCGCATTTTGCCCGCGGCGTATATCACGAAAAAAATGTTGTTGGAGGAATGCCTGCAAATCGTACACAGCCTGACGATGCTGACGCACGCGCACCCGCGCGCGATGATCGCGTCGGGTATATTTGTACGCGTATGCGTAGCGCTGCTGGGCGGCGCTGAGCCGGCGGATGCGGTATCCCGCGCCCTTTCAGAATGCGATGCGTACTATGAGGCGGAGCCGTACGCAAAGGAATTGCCGCACTATGAGCGGCTCATGGGCGGCATCGCGAAGCTTCCCGAGGAAGAGATACGTTCGAGCGGGTATGCCGTGGATACGCTGGAAGCCGCTATGTGGTGTCTGCTGAATACGCGAAGTTACCGTGAATGCGTGCTTTGCGCGGTCAATTTGGGCGACGATACCGACACCGTGGGCGCAGTCGCGGGCGGCATGGCGGGCATATACTACGGATATGGCAGCATACCGGAGAAGTGGGTGGCGGCGCTTGCGCGCGCAGAGTACATAGAAACGGTTTGCGGCGCGCTGCAGCAATATGTCGGGTAAACCTCATTATTGGTTATTATTAATAAAAATTTCGTTTGACAAAACATAAAGCTTCATATTACTGTATATGGCGTACTTTTTATTTTGAAACCAAATGGAGCATTCTATGCAGCTTAAGAAAATCATCGCCGCGGCCGCCGTTGTTTTTTTGCTTGCGGGCTGCGCGGATCCCGATGCGGGGATCATTGTCACGACATCCGAGGCGCCGACGCCGTCTGCGACGGAGACGCCCGTACCCACGCCATCGCCCACGCCGATTCCGACGCCCGAACCGACTCCGACGCCGGATCCGTATTTCACGGCGGAAGAGCAGGTTGTCAAGGATGAGGAAAACGGCCATTGGCTGTATTCCTCGCCTA
>CAYNFL010000105.1:0-904 GCA_964396465.1 uncultured Christensenellaceae bacterium | reverse complement strand
AATCGCATATTTGACGAAGAAAATGTCATTACGAGCTTTGTCGCGGAGGTACGCTGCAAGCCCGGAGAAACGGAACGCGGCGGCTTTCCGACGATCGGGAAACCCAACTCCAAAAACAGGCCGCTCTATGAAATCGCGCGGCAGTATCAGGCCGTGATCGCGGTCAACGGCGACTTTCTGGATGATAACGGCAAGGACCCTAAAGGGGTCATCATTCGCGACGGTAACGTCTGTGAAGACGGGAACGACAACCAGACGCTTGCATTCATGCCGGACGGCACGATGAAGTTGTATGAAAAGGGTGAGATTACCGCGGACGAACTGCTGGCGGTGGGCGTGAAAAACTCATTCTCGTTCGGGCCGGTGCTAATCAACGGCGGAGAGATTGCGGACAAGCTGGATAAGCACTACCTCAGAGGAAAAAATCCGCGCAATGCGATCGGCGTGATTGAGCCGTATCATTACCTGCTTGTCGTGGTGGACGGACGCGACGGCGGCTACAGTAAAGGCATGACGCTGACGGAGCTTGCGGAGCTGTTTGCGTCTTATAATTGCGAGGTTGCTTATAACCTCGACGGCGGCGCGAGCGCGGCTATGGCCTTCATGGGCGAGAACATCAGCCAGTTTCGCGGTTCACATACCGGCCAGCGTTCTTCGGCCGACGCGCTGATGTTCGGCACCTCGGCGCTTGTGGCGACGGATGGGTGATTCATTGAATGAAAGATGCCGGGGACTCCCGGCATCAGGCCGATGACAAACTCACGTTTGTCATCGGTTTTTGTGTGCATTACCCATCTGTTTTATTGCCTTTCTCAAGGGCGGCCTTATCGAAAGGCATGTTTCTATGCATGGTCCAAAACGTTTTAAAACAGAAACCCGAGATGTAGGCTTTGTCAGCAAGCTG
>CAYNFL010000104.1:0-6832 GCA_964396465.1 uncultured Christensenellaceae bacterium | reverse complement strand
TCTGGCCGTAGCTCGTACGGTATTTCAACCTGCCGAGCAGCCGGATGATCTCGGGATGCAGGTTATGGATGCCGGTTTCAAACGCGGCTTGTTCCCCTGCGTCATGGATTTCCTTATCCACCTCTTTACGCGCCTTTTTGACCATCTCTTCGATGCGGGCCGGATGAATTCTGCCGTCGATGATGAGCTTCTCCAAAGCGATCCTTGCGACTTCCCTGCGTATCGGGTCAAAACCGGATAATATAACCGCTTCCGGTGTATCGTCGATGATAAGGTCGATACCTGTCGCCGTTTCCAGCGCGCGGATGTTGCGGCCTTCCCTGCCGATGATGCGGCCCTTCATTTCGTCGCTAGGCAGCGCTACCACAGAGACAGTATTCTCCGCCACTTGGTCCGCTGCGTATTTCTGAATCGCGCCGGCGATGATTTCTCGGGACTTCTTATCCGCTTCTTCCTTGGCTTTTGTCTCAATTTCGCGGACATAAACCGCCATATCGCGCCGAGTCTCCTGCTCCACCTTCTCCAGCAGAATCTTTTTGGCTTCGTCAGTAGTCATTCCGGAAACCTTTTCGAGCTGTTCAAGCTGCTGCTTGAACACTTCGTCGATCTCTTCCTTGCGCTTCGTGATCTCCTTGATACGTTTATTAACCTGCTCGTCTTTGGTTTCCAGACCGGCCATTTTCTTATCAACCGCTTCTTCCCGCTGAGCCAGCCTTCTCTCTGTTCTTAAGATCTCGTTTCGTCTTTCCTTTGTTTCTTTTTCTAAATCGCTCCTCAATACGTGGATTTCCTCTTTTGCTTCCAGAATCGTTTCTTTCCTGACAGCCTCGGCTTTCTTTTGCGCGTCGGTAATCAAGCGTTTTACGGATTCCTCAGCCCGTCCCACCTTAGCTTCGGCGATACTTTTCCTGTATAAGTATCCCACGCCGGCGCCAATGAGCAAACCGACTACAGGCAGAACATAGTACAGAAATTCCACTTAGGTGCTGCACCTCCTTTATTTAATTTTGGATACAGGCACATAGCCTGCGTGCTGCATTATCAATTATCAACTTAAAAGCAATTAAACTGTTAATGCACGGGATTTCAATACAGTATCATAAAAAAAAAGTCGCAGAAATCCTTATTAGAAACCCCATTTAATTCTATTATCATATTGGAAGTTTGTCAACCTCAACTTGCGTTAGCGCCGGCGCTTTTTTGGTCATCTTTACCTTTTTTATAAGATAAATATGCCATTAAAAAACAGAATAAAGAAATGATAGGATAATATATACGCCATCCGCCGATAAGCGGCCAAACCATCGTGATCAGCCCGCAGTAGATGTACGCCCTGACCTTCGTTTTATTGAGAGCCGTGCGTTTGACGCGCTCAAAGGACAGGGCAGCGGCCTCCATTTCCTGCTTCGCGCGCTGCTCCGCTTTCTTTAAGTCGGGCAGCATTCCTTTTTTTCCCGCCAGTTGCAGCACGTCTTTGCCAGAAATCAATTTAGCGGTAACATTTTGTGCAAAAGATATCGCGTCTGTACTGAAATCTGAAAGCGACACGATTGTAATTTTCTTCGCATTCTTTATTAAGCGATAAGCATCAGCGATACTTTGCATATCACAATCGCTTTTCGGATGGTTTTGAAGCACGGCGATCCTTCCGTTTTCATATCCGGCTGCAAATCCTTTGGAGAAAAACTTAATGTCGCTCATGCCTGTAAATAATCGTTTCATATATTCCGAATATTCCGAGGCATTCATCAGCGTCAATGATTCAAGCAGGCACTTTTCACGCAGGCTCTGCAAATCCTTTTGATAGAATTTCTCTGCTTTTTTTCTTCGGAATTTAGACAGCAGCAGAAAAAATGCCGTTGTGAGCAGCAGCGATACGGGCAGCGCAACTTTTAATGAATGACTCCACTGCAGCATGATGATAAACAAAACGATTAATATAACAGCGCATAGCAATATGAAGTCCGCAGCGCGCGCGACAAAGGAGCGACCGCCGCTCATTTTCTTACGGTAATACCTTACAAGCGTGGCGTCCATCATCTTACTCCCCCTTTCAAGTTATTATTCTTTCCATTATATTTCTTTATATACATACACAAACTTGCCACGTATTTTAAGGCGGTGTATAATTATCGGTATGAAAAGTGAGTTGTGTAGCGACATTACGGAGTTTTCATATATGGATACACTGTGCCTGCATCCCAAACAAAACCGTATGGGGCTGCTGGGCGGCACGTTTAATCCGGTTCATAACGGCCATATTGCAATGGCTTATATTGCACTGTACGAATTTTTGCTGGGTCATGTGATGTTCATCCCTTTGGGGAGTCCTCCGCATAAGAAGGGTGAAAGCATCGCGCCCGCAGAGCAAAGGCTGAGCATGCTTCGTCTCGCGATTGCTGGCGAAAGCCGGTTTACCGTAAGCGACATGGAGATTCGACGCAAAGGCATCACCTATACCGTAGACACGCTCGAAGCGCTGTGCCGCGCGCATCCCGATACGGAGTATTACTATATCATCGGAGCGGATACGCTTTATGAACTGACGACATGGAAAAATTATCAGCGCGTTTTTAAGCTGGTGAGTTTTATATGTGTGCTTCGTCCGGGCTTAAACGACAATGGCGCAACCCAGTATGCAACCGCGCTAAACACAAGATTCGGGTGCCAAGTATACGTTGCGCGAGACAAGGGGCCCGATATTTCATCCACGCTGATTAGAAATATGGCTGCGCAAAACCATACAATATCGGGGCTGCTGCCTAAAAGTGTCGCGGAATATATCCGGCAAAACCGCGTCTATGCTAAAGAGGACTGAATGAATGAAAAAAGCCTGAATGCATACATTAAAAAGCAAATAAGCAGCAAAAGATACAGCCACTCCGTCAATACCGCGAAAGAGGCTGTTTCATTGGCTGAGATTTATGGTATTGATAAGAAAAAAGCGAAAGTCGCGGGGCTGCTGCACGATATCGGCAAAGGCCGTTTGGATGAGGCAAGCCGCTACGGCGTTGTGCTGGACGAGATTGAAATAAAGAACCCGGAACTTGCGCACGGCAGGCTGGGTGCTTTAAAAGCGAGTGTGGATCTCGGAATCGACGATCCCGAAATACTCTCCGCAATCACGTGGCATACCACCGGCAAGGCCGATATGTCCTTGCTTGACAAGATTATTTATCTGGCGGATATCATAGAGCCGGGAAGAAAGTTTCCGGGCGTGGATGAGATTCGCGCCTTGGCGCCCACCGATATCGACGCTGCGATGGTCATCGCGCTGGAACACATCATGGCGTTCGTGCGCAGCAAAGGGTTTGCACTGCATCCGAAAAGCACGGAGGCTTATCAATATTTAAAAGAACGGGAGGAACAAAAAAAGCTTGAATTATCGTGAAGACGTATTAATGGCGGCAAAACAGCTTTTTATGAAAAAGGCCGAGGATGTGCATGTGCTGTACGTATCGGAAATTACTATCGTTGCCGACTACTTCATCATCGCGAGCGGGCGTTCGGATGTGCACGTCCGGTCGTTATGCGACGACATTCAAAAATTCATGTTTGAAAAGGGAAAGCAGCGTCTGCGGATAGAAGGCTACCGCGAAGGCCGCTGGATCGTGCTCGATTACGGCGATATACTGATCCACATATTCCATAAAAAAGAGCGCGAATTCTATGCGCTCGAGCGCCTTTGGGAGGACGGGGATAATTGCATTCAAATCACGGATGAATCTATGGCGCTTTCATAATATAATTACAATAAAGTAAGGGGAGCGCAGCGGCCTAATTGCCTTGCCGCGCCCCCTTTTCTAATCTATTCTTTCTGACTAGGTTTTTTAGCGTAATCGCTCATAACCTCTTTTAGTATCTCCACGGTCTCCTGGGAATCGGCAAGCTCCTGTTTTAAACGGTTCACTTCCGCTTCCAGCGCCATTACCCGAACCGAATCCATATCATCCGGTACGCGCTTCACCGGGCTTGCTTTGTCGCTATTTTTTTTTTGGCGCGCTCCTTTAATATCGGCAGCACGTTGTGTCATCGGTATCACCTCTTCTTCAAGATATTGCTCATCCAGATATTCGTTGTACTTCCCGCGTTTCACGTAGTGCGTGTGAAGCAGCTCATGCGAAGCATGGCCGTTGGGATGCCCCAGAAAATCCTCATACAGCTTCTTGACCGATGGATTCTCATGTGATTTGCGCAAAACCTTGCTTTCGTCCTCGGTATAGATTCCTTTCAGGCGCTTCATGCGCACGTCGGGATCGCTCGAACGCGGCTGTCCTCCGCCCATGATGCACCCGTTGGGGCAGCCCATGATTTCGATGAAATGATACGGCGATGACCCGTCCTTGACCTGCTCCATGAGAATTTTTGCGCCCGCAAGCCCGCTCGTTACCGCAACCTTGACAACGACGCCGTTTAAGAACGCGTAATCCGGGAGCGGATTTTCAATCTTGATATCGGCGGTTTTAACCTGTTCCAGCCCGACGATGGGCGCAACATGAAGCCCGTCGAACGGCAGCTCGCGCCCCGTAACGATTTCATATACCGTGCGCAGCGCCGCTTCCATGACGCCGCCCGTGACGCCGAATATATCCGCCGCGCCGGTGGATAGCCCCAGCGGGTTATCGAACTCGCGGTCGGGAAGTGCATTAAAGTCGATGCCCGCTTCGCGGATCATCTGGCCGAGCTCACGCGTGGTCAGCACCGCGTCCACATTGGGTACGTCGTTGTTCTTCATCTCGTGCCGGCCGATCTCAAACTTCTTCGCGGTACACGGCATCACCGAAACGACATACATATCCTTTGGATCCACCTTGATCTCTTCGGCATAGAACGATTTGGCCAGCGCTCCCAGCATCGTATGAGGCGACTTGCAAGTGGACAGGTGATCCAGCTGCTCGGGGTAATTGTGCTCGATATATTTGATCCAGCCCGGGCTGCATGAGGTGATCATGGGCAGCGTGGCCTCCCCTCCCGTCAGCGCGGCTTTCACGCGCGAGAGGAACTCGGTGCCTTCCTCCATGATCGTTAAGTCAGCCGTGAAGTTGGTGTCGAATACGTCGTCGAAGCCCAGCGTTTTAAGCGCCATCGCAAGCTTGCCTGTGACACGCGCACCAGGCTCCAGCCCGAACTCCTCTCCGATTGCGACGCGGATTGCCGGAGCCACCTGAACTACAACGCGCTTCTTTTTATCATTAATCGCGTCCCACACCCGGTCGATATGGCTCGTGTACTTGAGCGCGCCGACCGGGCAGGCTACGGTGCACTGGCCGCAGAACACGCAGTTGGCCGAACCGATGGGCAGATCCATCGCGGGGCCGATCACGGTTTTAAAGCCGCGATTCTGTGCGTTTAATACGCCGGTACCCTGTATCTTGTTGCAAACAGTGACACAGCGGCGGCACAGCACGCACTTGCTCATATTGCGTGTGATGGACACCGATATATCGAGCCCGCGATCGTTATGTTCGCCATTAAATCGCGTCTTTTCCACACCGAGCGTTTTTCCGAGCTCCTGCAGCTCGCAGGTTTGGTTGCGCGTGCAGGAAAGGCAGTCCTTATCGTGATCAGAGAGCAGCAGCTCGTATAATACGCGCCGCGCGTCGCGCACCTTCTTGGTGTTTGTGTGCACCACCATGCCCTCGCTTACCTTGGCAAGACAGGAGGCCTGCAGTGTTTTGGCGCCTTCCACCTCCACCACGCAGATGCGGCAGGAGCCGAATTGATGTACGCCGCTTAAGTTGCACAGGCTGGGTATATGAATGCCCGTGCTTTTTGCAGCCTCTATGATCGTGGTATCCTCAGGCACCGTGACTTTGATGCCGTTGATCGTCAGATTGACCATTTTTGCTACCTCCTTTCACAGTGCAGGCAACGCATGGCTTCCGCCATCGCATTGAGCTTGTGATAACCCTTTAATACTTCTTCAAACGAGCCCTTGCGTTCCTCAGAGTCGAGCTTATCGACCGCGAAGCGTTTGTGCGCGACCACCTCATCCTCGTCCCGTATCTCCGGAATATCGACCGGCTCGCCCTTGTTAAGCTTGCCTTTTCCGCCGAGGTACTTGTCGATGGATACGGCGGCTCTCTTGCCGTCCGCAATGGCCTGAATTACCGTATCCGGTCCGCGCGTTACATCGCCGCCCGCGAATACGCCTTCCATCGTCGTCATCTGCGTATCGTCCTGCAGCAGGAACGTACCCCAAGGCGTGAGCCCGATTTCATCCTTGCTGATGAACGGGAAGTCCGCGTACTGGCTGACCGCCGGTATCACCATGTCGCAGTCCATCAGGTGGTTGGAGCCCTCGACGAGTACCGATTTGCGGCGCCCGGAGTTGTCGAATTCGCCGAGTTCCATTTTGACGCACTCCACCTTGGAAACGCGCCCGTCCCTGCCCGCGATAAAACGCACCGGTGCGACGAGCGTCAGCAACTCGATGCCTTCCTCGATGGCTTCGCGTATCTCCTCCTCAAGCGCAGGCATGCTTTCCATCGTGCGACGGTAGAGTATCGTGACCTTCTTTGCGCCGAGGCGCAGCGCGGTGCGCGCCGAGTCGATTGCGGTGTTGCCGCCGCCGATGACCGCCACGTTCTCGCCCATCTCTATCTTCTGATGCGTGTTGGCTTTCTTTAAAAACCGGATGCCGTGGACGACGCCCGGCAGGCTTTCGCCCGGAATGTTGACCTTCTGGGGAAGCTGCGTGCCGGTCGCAATGTAGATGCAGTCGTATTTGGCTTTTAAGTCTTTGAATGCAATGTCCTTGCCGATCTCGGTATTCAGGTGAATCTTGACGCCCG
The DNA here is from genome assembly GCA_964396465.1 of uncultured Christensenellaceae bacterium. GTDB lineage: Bacteria > Bacillota > Clostridia > Christensenellales > SZUA-584 > JAEWCC01. The sequence continues at coordinate 38 of CAYNFL010000104.1, read as the reverse complement.
TCTGCTCGATGAGCCGTATCTCGTGTTCCAGAACATCC
>CAYNFL010000103.1:0-6848 GCA_964396465.1 uncultured Christensenellaceae bacterium | reverse complement strand
ACATCGGCGGCCCGACGATGCTGCGCGCCGCGGCAAAGAACTGGCAGGATGTCGCGTCCATCGTAGACCCGGCGGATTACGCGCGTGTGCTGGACGAGCTTAAAAGCGGCGGTGTCACCAAACAAACTAAGTTTGATCTGTGTGTGAAGGTGTTCGAGCATACGGCAGCGTATGACGCGCTGATATCGGGCTATCTGCGGCAAAAGAACGGCGGCGGATACCCCGAAAAGCTTACGCTGACCTTTGAAAAATTGCAGGACATGCGCTACGGCGAAAACCCGCACCAGAATGCCGCGTTCTATAAGGAGCCGCTCGGTACGGAAGGCACATTGGCCGCGGCGGAGCAGCTGTGGGGCAAGGAGCTTTCGTTCAACAACATCAACGATACCAACGGCGCGCTGGACTGCCTGCGCGAGTTCAGCGAGATCACCGTGGTCGCGTCCAAACACGCCAATCCGTGCGGCGTGGGCAGCGCGGATACCGTGCGTGACGCCTATATGAAGGCCTACACCGCCGATCCGGTATCGGTGTACGGCGGCATCGTGGCGGCAAACGCGGAGATCGATAAGGCGGCCGCCGAGGAGATGGTCAAGACCTTCCTCGAGATCGTGATCGCGCCCGGCTTTACCGAAGACGCGCTCGAGGTGCTCAAAACCAAGAAAAACCTGCGCATCATGCGCCTGCCGAATATCAGCAAAAAGATCAGCGAAACGGCGCTCGACCTGAAAAAGCCGCTGGGCGGGCTCATCGTGCAGCAGCCGGATACAAAGCTGCTGGACGGAGAACTGCAGGTGGTGACAAAGGTGAGGCCCACGGAACAGCAGGTCAAAGATATGCTGTTCGCGTGGAAGCTCGTGAAGCATTTGAAGAGCAACGCCATCGCGGTGGCAAAGGATGACCAGTCTCTCGGCCTTGGGCCAGGACAGGTGTCGCGCATCTGGGCGGCGGAGAACGCGCTGAGCCGCTCGGGCGAGAAAGTCAAAGGCGCCGCGCTCGCTTCCGACGCGTACTTCCCGTTCGACGATACCGTGCGCCTCGCGGCAAAGTACGGCATATCGGCGATCATACAGCCGGGCGGCAGCATTCATGACGAGGATTCCGTCAAGGCATGCGATGAGCTCGGTATCGCGATGGTATACACGAACATGCGCCACTTTAAGCACTAAAGGAGAGGCGTCATGAAGATACTGGTGGTAGGCGGCGGAGGCCGCGAGCATACGATCATCTGGAAGCTCAAGCAAAACCCGCGTGTCACGGAGGTTCACTGCGCGCCGGGCAACGGCGGCATATCGGATATGGCGGTATGCGTGCCGATTAGGGCGACGGATATCCGCGGCATGGTGGATTACGCGAAGCAGCAGCGGTTTGACCTTGTGGTGGTCGCGCCCGACGACCCGCTCTATTTGGGGATGGTGGACGCGCTGCAAAAGGAAGGCATCCGCGCGTTCGGGCCGACGGCGGACGGTGCGCGGCTTGAGGGCAGCAAGGTGTACGCCAAGATGCTGATGAAGAAATACAGCATTCCCACGGCGCGCTGCGAGGTGTTCAGCGATTATACTGCGGCCTATGAATACGTGCAGCGATGCGCGCTGCCTGTGGTCGTCAAGGCGGACGGGCTGGCGCTCGGCAAGGGCGTCATCATCTGTAACACGGCAGGGGAGGCAAAGGCCGCGCTGCATGATATCATGGTGAAAAAGGTGTTCGGCGAAGCGGGCGCAAGCGTGGTCGTCGAGGAGTTCATGCAGGGGCCGGAGGTTTCCGTGCTCGCTTTTTGCGACGGCAAAACGATACTGCCCATGGCGAGCGCGCAGGATCATAAGCGCGTATTCGATAACGACTTGGGACCCAATACGGGCGGTATGGGCACGTTCTCGCCCAGCCCCAAATATACGGACGCGGTGCGCGCGCAAACGGAAGAGACGATCATCCGCCGCACGGTGGATGCGCTGCGGCAGGAAGGCATCGACTATAAGGGTGTGATCTACTTCGGGCTGATGCTCACAAAAGACGGCGTAAAGCTGCTCGAATACAACGCGCGTTTCGGAGACCCGGAGGCGCAGGTGGTGCTGCCGCGCATGAAGAACGACCTGCTCGATGTGATGGATGCGGTGATCGACGGAAAGCTGGACGAAATCACGCTCAAATGGGACGCGCGCAGCGCGGTATGCGTCGTGATGGCTTCGGGCGGTTACCCGGGCGCATACCCCAAGGGGCTGCCGATCACCGGACTCAACGAAGTCGAAGGCGCGGTAGTGTTCCACGCGGGTACGGCGAAGAACGATGGGGGATATGTGACCGCGGGCGGGCGCGTGCTGGGCGTGACGGCGTTGGGCGCGGATATCGCGCAGGCGCGCGAAAAGGCGTATGGCGAAGTGAAGAAGATTCGCTTTGAAGGCGTCCAGTACCGCACGGATATTGGTATCAAGTAGCGCAACTGTTAGTGTAATGCCACAACAGCGCACGTCAGCATCTCTGTCACCTTGAGGAACGCAGCGACGAAGGGTCTTATCGCTGCGGCGAAAAGATGCTCCACCTTCGGTTCAGCATGACACCGGTAACTTGTACTAATCCTGAGCGCCGCTGTCGCGCAGACGGTCCAGCTTCGCGTTGCGGAAATACAGGCATATGTCGAACGCGACCATGAAGAAATTCAGCACGTAGAATATGAACACGTAGGTGATCGCGCCCGAAACGAGCTTGCTCGCGATGCCGAACGCGTATCCGACGAGCACGAACAGTATGAACACAAGGCTCTTGCCTTTCACGGTTTTCGATCGTATGGACTTGATGATCGATACCGGCCACGATATGCCAAAGCAGATGACCATCAGCGCTTCCAGAAACTGTCCCATCATGCACCCCGCTTTTTGTTTGATTTCGGCCTATGCAGGATAAGCTTGTTTTTGTTTGCTGTCAACTGTATATTGATATGAAAGGCACGATATGGGCGTATAAGTAAACATTGATTACATATCGGAGGTTCAACGATGGAAGTGGTGCGCGCGGGAGGAACCGCTTGGCTGGTATATGAGAACGGGCGGGGCATACTCGTGGACGCGGGGAAGAGGCACGAAGGAGGCGGCATACTTAGGCGCATTCAAAAGCTGGGCGTAACGGTTCCGCTGATATTCCTCACGCATTCGCATTACGACCACGCGGGCAGCGCGGAGGCGCTGCGCATTGCCACGGGCGCAAAGGTGATGGCGGGGGAGAGGGAAGCCTCCTGCATCCGTGAAGGGTGCTCGCCCGTGCCCAAGGGCACGAGGCCGCTCACGCGCTTCTTAAGCCGCGCCGCACACAGCGTGCAGCCTGAGTACCGCGAGCATTACGTGCCCGTCACGCGAGATCTCGTAGAGGCGGGGAAAGCGGGCAGTCTCGATGAATACGGTTTTGACGCGTCGTATGTGCATCTCGGCGCCCATTCGCCCGGTTCCACCGGGCTCATCATCGGTGAATACTTCTTCATCGGCGATACGGTTTACGGCGTGGGCAAAAAGAGCCTGTTCCCCGTATTCGCCGACATGCCGGAGGAACTTCCCGCCGCGTGGAAAGAAATTATATCCAGCAGCGCGAAAAAGCTATGCCCCGGACACGGCCGCATGATCGCTATGGAGCGGCTGAAGGCGGAATTCGCACGCGAGTTCGGCGATATGGCTGACGCGACACAAAGAGTGATAAATCGCAAGTGACGCACGCCTGAACGCTCTGCGCCAAGGCAATCCATATGCGGCGTTATTAAAAAGAAGCGGCTGTCCCCGCTCCTTCTATAGCATATCCTTCAAATTTATCGGGTTTACTACAGGCTGAACGCTTCCGTAACCGCGCTTACCGCTTCCAAAGCCCTTGCCGAATCCACGCAAAAGCTGATTTTGGTTTCAGATGTCGTAATGATGTCGATGCTGATATCGTTAGCCGCGAGCGCGCCGAACAGCTTGGAAGCCACGCCGTACTGGCGCTGCATGCCAGCGCCTTCCACCGTGAGCTTGGAAAGCGATGCGTTGGCGATGACGTGCGCGCCTTCAGCCTCGTGCTTTTTTAATATGCGCAGGCAGTTATCCAAATCGCCGCGCGGCATGGAAAACGAAAGGCTTAAGACACCGTCCTGCGGCGCGGTCTGGCTGATGATATCCACCTTGATGCCGCCCGAGGCGACGTCTTCGAACACGCCCGCGATCGCGGTGGGCGCGGCGGGCATTCCCGCCAGCGTGATCATCGCCTGCCCGTCGTCCTTGTAGATGTTCGTGATGGCGGTTTGAGAGATCATGTCGCTCATCGTGTAAAGCCCCGCCGGCCTGCCGCAAATATACTGCGCGGCGCGCAGCGCGCCGAACGCGAATATTTGGCGCGATTGCGCCGAATGTTTAAGCTCCAGCACCTCGTCGGGGCCGAGGAAAAGCACGCTGTGCTCGCCCGGCAGCGTACCGCCGCGCACCGCGTGGATGCCGATTTCGCGCTTGCGCTTTTCGCTCTTGGAGCAGCGCCCGCAGAGCAGCTCCTTCGGGTCTGTGAATGCGTCGTTGATAGCCTCGGCCAGCGCGAGCGCGGTGCCGCTCGGCGCGTCGATCTTCTGATTATGGTGCATCTCGACGATCTCGATATCGAACGCCTCGCCGAGGCACTCCGCCGCCCTGCGCGAAAGCTCTGCCAAAAGGCTCACGCCGAGTGACATATTGGCGGAGAAGAACACCGGTATCGTTTCGGCGGCGTTTGCGATCATCTGCTTTTCTTCAACCGAAAAACCCGTCGTCGCGATGATGAGCGCCATGCCGCGCACGCAGGCATAACGGATGTTGCTTTGAAGCGCTTCCGGGCGCGAAAAATCGACGATGATATCGGCGGTGTCTAAGCAGCTTTCAATTTCCGCATATACGGGAAACGGGTTCTGACGCGCGTCCGGGAATTTATCGACGCCCGCCGCGACGCGTATGCCCTCCGTTTTCGATACGGCGTCCGCGAGCGCTTGTCCCATCTTGCCGTTGGCTCCGCAAATCACGATATTGATCATAAATACCCCTTTATGTCCATAATTAAAAATGTTTCAAGCGATGTCAAACCCCAGCGCGATGAGTTCCTTTTTCAGCAGTGCCGCTTTGCCTTCGCTCATTTCGGTCAGCGGCATGCGCGGCAGCCCCGCGTCGATGCCGATCATACAGAGCGCCTTCTTGACGGGAATCGGGTTGACCTCCGAGAACAGCGCGGCAGAGAGCGCGTTGAGCTTGAGCTGAAGCTTCAGCGCGGTATCGGTATCGCGCGCCAAAAAGCGCTCGACCATATCGTGCGTCATCTTGGGCATCACGTTGGAGGTGACCGATATGACGCCGATGCCGCCCAGTGACAATACGGGCAGCACGTGATCGTCGTTGCCGGAATAGATGTCAAAGCCGGGGCAGAGCCGCGCGATTTCAGCGATCTGCGTGATGTTGGCGCTCGCCTCCTTGACGCCCACGATGTTTTCATGCGCGGCGAGCTCCTTCATAACGGAAGGCGTTATGTTCATGCCCGTGCGGGATTGAACGCTGTACAGTATGACGGGAAGCTTGGTCGCGTCCGCGATCGCGTAAAAATGCCTGACCAGTCCGGCATCCGTGCACTTGTTGTAGTAGGGTGTCACGACGAGCAGCGCGTCCGCGCCAAGGTCGGCGGCCTCCATCGAGGCTTCGATCGCCGCCGCGGTATTGTTGCTGCCCGTCCCCGCGATCACGGGGACGCGGCCCGCCGCCTGCTTAACCACGAATTCGACCGCGCTTTTCTTCTCCGCGTGCGTCATTGTCGAGGCTTCGCCGGTGGTGCCGTTGACGACCAGCGCGTCAATGCCGCCCTCGATCTGATACTCGATCAGTGCTTCATATGCCGCGAAGTTGATGCCCGTATCAGTGAAAGGTGTCGCAAGCGCGGTTCCCGCTCCTTTGAAAATGCTCATATCATGGCTCCTTTCCGTATGTGGCGACGGATTCGTCACCGATCGAAATAGCCCTTTGCCGCCAGCAGCTCCGCGACGAGTACGCTGCCGCCCGCCGCGCCGCGCAGCGTGTTGTGGCTGAGGCAGACAAACTTATAATCGCAGATCGGGTCTTCGCGCAGGCGGCCGATTGACACCGCCATGCCGTTTCCGTTATCGCGATCCAGCTTGATTTGCGGCCGCGCGTCCTCGTCGAAATATTGCAGGAACGGGTGCGGCGCGCTGGGCAGATTCAGCCGCTGCGGTTCGCCTTTATATTCCTTCCAGCGCTTTAATATCTCTTCTTTAGAAGGTTTATTCTTAAACTTCACGAATGTTGCGGCCATATGCCCGTCGCTGACGGGCACGCGGATGCACTGGCTCGTGATCACGGGCTTATCGGCAAGTATAATGGCATCGTTTTCAATCGACCCCCAAATCTTGAGCGGCTCCTGCTCGCTCTTTTGTTCCTCGCCGCCGATATAGGGGATCACGTTGTCGATCATCTCTGGCCAGCGGTCGAACGTTTTGCCCGCGCCCGATATCGCCTGATAGGTGGTTGCTACGATTTGCTCCACGCCGAAATCCATGAGCGGGTGCAGCGCCGGTACATAGGTTTGTATCGAACAGTTGGGCTTCACCGCAATGAAGCCGCGGCGCGTGCCAAGGCGTTTGCGCTGCGCGGCGATGATGTCCGTATGCTCCGGGTTCACCTCGGGCATCAGCATGGGCACGTCCGCAGCCATGCGGTGCGCGCTGTTGTTCGACACCACGGGCAGTTCCGCCCGCGCGTAGGCTTCCTCTAAAACCTTCGTCTGCGCTTTATCGAGACTGACCGCGCAGAAAACGAAATCCGCGTTGGCCTTTGCGGCAGCGATATCGCTCGCGTCATAAACCGCCATGCCTGCAA
>CAYNFL010000102.1:0-6971 GCA_964396465.1 uncultured Christensenellaceae bacterium | reverse complement strand
AGGGGATCCACCTGTTCCCATCCCGAACACAGAAGTTAAGCCCTTATACGCCGATGGTACTTGGCTGGCAACGGCCTGGGAGAGTAGGTAGCTGCCGGATTCTATTTTCCTCAGTAGCTCAGCGGTAGAGCATCCGGCTGTTAACCGGAGGGTCGTAGGTTCAAACCCTACCTGGGGAGCCAGAAAGCAAAGCAACCTAATCTTGGTTGCTTTGCTTTCTGCTATATATCAAGAGAGTTCTATTCGGATGATGCCCATGCAGAAGATTCTATTATATTGCACGCAGTAAAATAGCCAGTAAATCCATGTTTCAGCGATGAAGCATGGATAAAATAGAACAAAAATTGAAATCGTTTGTAGTTTATTATATACTTCATATTAGCAAGCGCAGAAGGGTTGCAGTATAAGCAATGAAGAAAATTCGCAAGATATTATTTAACAATAAAAAAATATCCATAATTTTATTATCTTTAATGGGTGGTTGGATTATTTGCTTCCCGTATAACGGGAATATTTTGTATTTAATCGCAGAGGATGCTGGCGCGGAAGGCAATACATTGCTTTATATATCATTAATTTTGCAAGTTGTCGGGCTGATTTTGGGAGGCTTATTTGTATCAAAAAAGACAAATGCAAGAAGTATTCTGCTCACAATGATGCCGGTGAATATTATATGCGTGGCTGCATTTTTATTTCCGATATATAAAATATGGGTATTTTCTATAGCGATAATGTCAATGTTGGCCGGTATCTGTATATCTGCAACAGGACACTTTATACAGAATCAAATAACCTATGAAAATCGATATCGCACCGCAGCAGAGCTGCTCATTAATATGTTTATAATAAAGTTAATAGTTGATAATATATCCCAATATATTTCAATGCAAATCGGAATTGCGTCAATAATGCTCATCATGCTGATAACATGGTTTATATCATTCAAAATTCCATATACAGAAACGTCGCAAGTGACAATGGAACCCGATAAGGCCATGAAAAAGAAGGCATTGTTATTGCTGTTGTTGTTATTTTTATTTGTTGCAACTTTTTCGATCGATTTCGGAATCATGGTACAGGCAATTAATCCAAAGTATACTTCAATTAGTTGGCTGACAAGTTGGTATTGGATATTTCCGTATGTAAGCGCGGCATTTATTATGAGACAAATAAAAAACTCAGACGATCGCAGAAGCCTGCTCTATACGGCAGTTGGCATGATCGGTTTTGGTTTCATTATTTTCTTGTTATTGGATTATTCCATCACCAGCTATTTAATCGTCACAACTGTGATGATGGGCGCATGGGCGATTTTTGATGTATTCTGGTGGAGCATGCTTGGAGAAATGATTGAAATGGTAAAAAGCCCGGCGAAGATAATGAGCGTTGGTTTCAGCGCGATTATGTTGGGATTGCTGCTGGGGAAGTTTATTGCGAGCAACAATCCGACGATCGCTGAATCGAATTTATCAATTATCTCCATGGCTGTAATATGTGTCACTTTAATGATATTGCCGTTGCTCCATCGATTATTGTCTGTGATTTTAAAGAATAAGACTCAGGATTTTGAAATAGAGAAGACGGAAGCTGAAAATATTAATTTTATAGGTATAAGAGATGCTTTAACGGAGCGTGAAAAACAGATTGCAGCGCTGCTGCTTAAAGGGCGAACCTGCAAGCTTATTGCCTCCGAGTTATTTTTAAGTGAAAACACTGTAAAAACGCATATAAAGAATATATATTCCAAAATGGGAATACAGAAAAAGTCAGAATTTTTCAATGCAATGCAAAAATAAAATATCGAAATTTGTAAATCACCTGTTTTGGGTGATGCTTTTTTTGTAACTTGTATTATCATTGTCATGAGTTGAATTGATAGAAACCAGCAATTTGATTCAACACACGCGTGTTATATCTCCCCCCTTCCGGTGGTTAAGACGCCATATTGCAGTGTCTTAACCACTGGTAAAAAAACAGGCAACAAAAAGCGGCCTGTTTTTTTATTGCGTTACAATGCTTTTTCGAACCAGCGGAAACGCCGGTATACGCGGCCGCCCGCACCTTCTACGGCTTGCAGAGAGCGTATGTTTTCCTCGCCGATCGTGGATGCTTCGCCCCAGCGATACCCTTTTTCGATCGCTTTTTCCATGATCGCGAGGTATGCGGCGGATACCGCGCCTTTCCCTTCGAATTCCTTGACGCTGAACTGCATCAGTATGCGCAGCCCCTTGATGCGTTTGCGCCAGTAAAGGAACTTGAATACACCGAATGGAAGCAGCCGGCCTCTCATATGAATCAGCGCTTCGTTGTAGTTGGGTATGCTCACGACAAAAGCGACGGGACTGCCGTCAGTAGTACGTACGATATAGATAAAATCGGGGTCGGCGAGCGCTTTCATCGCGCCTGCGGTCTGTTCGATCAACTCCCAAGTGGGAACTGAATCCCAGTGTTCAATCGCCGCTTCGCTCAATATACGCTGTATGTCGCGCAGTTCGGTGTCAAGCCGGCTCATATCGATGCGGTCCGCGTGGTAGCCGTAGCGGGCCGCTCCGAAACGAACGAGTTTGCGGAAACGATTCAGCGGCAGAGAATCCGCCTCCAGAAGGAACGCGACAAGGTCGTTGAACTTCACCATTCCAAACTTTTCAAAAACGTTCTGATACCACTGAGGGTTATAGGCGGTATACAGCACGGGCGGGAAACCGAAGCCTTCAATCAGCAGTGCGCGCTCTTCCTCGCCATCGGTGGGGGACTGCGGCCCGAAGAAGCGCACCGCCCCAAGCGACTTACAATAAGCCGCGGCAGCCTCCAGCACGGCAAGGCCGCTTTCCTCGTCTTCGGCAGCGAACAGCGCGAAGTAGCCATTGGGTACGCCCGTTTTTTTCGATACCGGCGTATTGTATCCCGCCAGCACGCGCGCAACGGGTTTGCCATCACGAAACGCCATGAAATAAGTGGGTGAGATGTCTTTAAGGAAGTGGTTCTTATTGATATCGAGCATGGATTTCATCTCGGAGAAAAGCGGCGGTACCCAATTCGGGTCGTCTTTGAACAGTCTAAAAGGCAAACGCAGGAAACGCCCCATCTCATTTTTACCGATGCGTCGCACAGTCAAATTCATTGCGCTTTGCCTCCGCCTATTGGTTCCACATCGCTTTGCTTCAGCCCCTCACGGCCGATTTTAAAACGCGCGGCGGCGATGATGCCGATGATAAGCAATACAACCGGAACGGCGGCAATGATGATATGGATCGTGTCCAGCGCGCTTTGCGGCTGAGTAACAAAAACGTCCTCTTCAGATGATATGAACCCCGCCAAATCCAGTATGCCGGCGACGCCCCATATTGCAAGCCCGTATATTGTTTTATGGATAAACGTCAATATTCCGTAATGAGCGGCTTCGCCGCTTTTGCCGGATGATGTGGCTTCAATCGCTTCGGGCAGTATCGCCGTAGGCATGACATGCAGCGAGGAAAGCGCCACACCGAGAAGAGGCACGAGCACCCACAGCACGGAAAGCACCGCGGGTGCAGGCAGGAGCAGCACGGAAAGCAAAACCGCAAAGGCTGCCGCGCCAATGATGTACGCTTTACGCTTGTCGAGCTTCTTGCTTAAAAATACCCACAGGGGCAGCGCGAGTATCGCCACGCCGAACATGACGCCTGCAATCAGCGAAAACTCGTCGTACATATGGATGATATATTTGAAATAGTACAGCAGCACAGCCTCAACGGCGCCGATTCCCACCCAAGAGGTGATATAGATTGCGGCGCCCTTTCTGAAATGGCTGCTTTTCACCGCGCTTTTAAAATCGTCAAAGAAGTGGCTTTTGTGAATGGGTAAATCTTGCGGCTCGCGCCAAGCGAAGAACGGAAACAGCGGCGATATGGTGACCGGAATGGCGAATATCAGCGCCATATTCAGATAACCTTGGGAGGGCACAGCAGCTGAATCCCATATCATCGGCGGAACGACAAGCGCGATGAGGCCAAACGCAATGGAGAACAGCATGCGCCACGCGGTGACCGAGGTGCGTCCGTCGTAACTGTGTTCAATTTCCATGCCGTACGCGAGATACGGCACCATATAGAATGTGGTCGTCGTCATAAAAGCGAGATAGGCAAGCGTGCAGAGCACGACCTTCCACGCGAGCGCCAAGCCGACGGGCACCGCGAAAACAAGTATAAAAGTGATTCCGATGGGAAGCGCCATGGAGAGGAAAAACGGGCGGCGGCGGCCGAACCGCGTGCGTGTTTTGTCCGATATATAGCCCGCATACGGATCGGTCACTGCGTCCCAGAAGTTACCTAGAAAATAGATCAACCCGGCTAAGAAAGCGGGAATCCCCATGACATTGGTGAAGTAAAACAGAAGGAAAGTGGACGTAATTGTAAAAGCGGTCGTACCCATGATGTCGCCCGCGCCGTAGAGTACCTTGCGGCCGATTCCGATGCTTTGCTGCATAAGCGCTACCTCAGCGTATGAAATTGATAACAGACAACTTTATTGTATCACAGAGGCGTGATTATTCAACTTATTTCGACATCGCGCATATTCGGCCTTAATCCCCGTTGTTAAATCATATGCTGCGGTATCAATCGTTCAATAAGTAGTGCATCATCCGTTCGGGTTGATCCAGAAACTGCTTTGTGACTTGATAGTGCTCGCAATCCTTGTAAGCGACTTTCTCAAGTCCGTCTTCTGAAATTTGATGGATCGCGGCATTTGGATATGCGAGCAGTATGGGGGAGTGCGTTGCGATGATAAACTGAGACCCGTTATCCGCGAGACGTTTGATCTCCGCGAGCAGCGTCATTTGACGCACCGGCGATAACGCCGCCTCCGGCTCATCGAGTATGTAGAGCCCGTTTCCCCGGAAGCGGTGCTGCACCAGCGCCATAAAGCTCTCGCCGTGGGATTGGCTGTGAAGCGAATGGCCGCCGTAGCCGTCAAGGTCGATGCCCAGTTCATCGACCTGCGTCGCAACGTTATAAAAGCTTTCCGCTCGCAGAAAGAAGCCGTCCTGCTCGTGCGCGGATTTGACCAGCGTGAGGGACTCATGCAGATCGGAGCACGTCTGTTTTGTGGAGAAGTTAAAGTTCTTCGAACCTCCTTCCGCGTTGAACCCCGCGCATATCGCGATTGCCTCGACGATCGTGGATTTCCCCGTGCCGTTCTCTCCGATAAAAAAAGTGACGGGGCTGTCTATGTCCAGCTTTCCGGCGCGCAGCAGCCACTTCACGATAGGCAGGCCCGACAAATACGACGGAGTATCCAGCGGCCTGATCTTGATTTGTTTGATATATAGGCGATTCATGATGACACCACCTGATTGAATTATACCTGTTCTTGATTTGCCGGGGTTGCGATATTCAACCGTCCGTCCCTTGCGTTTCCAGCTTTGCCTTGAAACTGATGTTTCGCGGCGTGGGCAGATCGTCGAACTGTATGGTATACACCAGCCTTTCCTCATCGATGCCGATAATCTGCCCCGCGCCCATGATGTTGTGCAGCACGCGGTCGCCGATAGCAAAGCGCGGGCTTTGCGTGCCTTGCCCAAGCGCTGCTTCGCTGCTTAGAATGCGCCATTGCGCGTCGCGCACGAGGCTGTCGGGCAACTCGTTCGTATATTGAAGCAGCGGCTTATCGATGTCGAATATAAACCGCGAGGGCACGCGATAAGACCCGTCGAGGCTGCGCCCTTCCGAATCGGTCAGACACAGCGATTCCTTTGCGCGTGTGACGGCGACGAACGCGAGCCGCCGTTCCTCCTCCATGCCTTCCAGCGTCGCGGTCTTCTTGGACGGGAATATGCCTTCTGAGAGGCCGCAGAGGAATATATGAGGGAACTCAAGCCCTTTGGCAGCGTGTACCGTCATCATCTTAACCGCGTTCTTGCCCGATGCTGCGTCCGTATTGGTCATGAGCGCGATATGCAAGAGATAGCTCTCCAGCGTGCTCTCCTCGCCGCACGAGACCTCGTATTCGTGAATTGCCTGCTTGAGCTCCGCGAGATTGTCGAGCCGCTCCTGGCTGCCCTCGGTGCGCAGCATGGCCTCATAGCCGCTCGTATCCAACACCGCGGAGAGCAGCTCCGATATCGGCATTTCTGCATAGCCTGCGCCAAATCGCTCAACCATGGAAAGCAGCTTCTTGGCGCCGGTGTTCTTGAAAATATCATCGTCGATGGAGCGTTCCAGCGCGGCATAGAGCGTGCAGCCGTGCTGCGCGGCGTAGTCCTGTAAAAAGCGCATGCGCCGTTCGCCGAGGTTGCGCTTGGGCACGTTGGCCACACGCAGGAAGGAAAGGTCGTCCTTAAAGGCGATAAGCCGCAGGTAGGAAAGCGCGTCTTTGACCTCCATGCGCGAAAAAAACTGTACGCCGCTGTAGATTGTATAAGGCAGCGCTTCCTTCATGAACACCTCTTCGAGCGCGCGAGAAACGTAGTGTGCGCGGTAGAGTATCGTGATATCGCCCGGGGACACGCCGCCGCTTTGCAGCTCGCGAATGCGGCTGGCGATATACAGCGCCTCTTCTTCCGCCGTCTTGGCGTGATGGTACATTACGGGTACTCCGCCCGGCAGCATGGGCATAAGTTCTTTGCGGACGCGGTTCTTATTCGCTGAGATCAGCGAGTTGGCAACGGAAAGTATCTGCGGTGTGGAGCGGTAGTTTTCCGTCATCATCACGGTGCGCACATTGGGGAACTCCTTATCGAAATCGAGTATGAACTTTACGCTCGCGCCGCGCCACGTGTAGATCGTCTGGTCGGGGTCGCCCACGATGAAAAGGTTCTTATGGTACGCACACAGCGCTTTCATGAGGCCGTATTGCAGCGGGTCGATATCCTGATACTCGTCGATCATGATGTATTCGAGGCGCTTTTGCCACTTTTCACGGATGGCTTCGTCGATATTGAATATATGCAGCGTGTATTTGATAAGGTCGTTGTAATCGAGGCCGAAGCATTT
>CAYNFL010000101.1:0-7006 GCA_964396465.1 uncultured Christensenellaceae bacterium | reverse complement strand
AGTTTATGATGGATGTTATGATCAAGGCGTATATGCAAAACGAGGTGTCACTGATCTCCGATGTTGTGGAAACCGATGAAAAGCGGCAAACCAATAAAGGGATTACAATCTACTTTGCGGACGGAACCGAGAGCGTCTGGGACATTGCCAAGCGCTACGCGACCACACCCGATACGGTAAAGAAATTTAATCCCGGTATGGCGGACACCGTTTCCGCCGGGCAGAAGGTGCTGATCATGGGGTAGGGGTATGATAGCTGCATGACTCCAACAGGCGCTAAAAAGCGGCGCGGATACACCGTTTCCGCGCCGCATGCGCCAACCAGAGCAGAGGAGTTATCCGAAACAGGGGCGAATATAATCCGCCTACGCATTTCCGGAGAACTCTTTTTATATAAACGGAGGCGATTCTGCCGCTTATATACGATGCATCGCGTTAAATACCTGTTCTCGCAGTAACAATCATGAAATCTGTATATTCCGGAATTAAATTCATACTGCATCATTAGTTCCTCCATATTTCGCACGGTACGCCGTGCATCTCAGAGATTAAACTGTACGAGTATACGGGGATATCCAAACGTTTTCTATTAATAAGCTTTTTTAGTAGCGACATAAACAGCCCGCTTCCTTCCTCGGCGCATTTTTTGTAAAGCGTGTTGTTAAACTTCTCTCTGTTCAGGTTTTCGATATCGCTTGACGCAAAAAAATCAAAAGATTTTTCATATCAAGTTTGGTATTGACACCGCAGGATGGAGAGCCGTCCACCCCGACAACGCCGATTACTTTATAACCTGCTTTCGTATAGTCCAGCATCTCGCTGACAAGAGCAGAGGCAAGCATTCTGTATCTAAGGCGTGTATAAAACATAAACAAAGGCAAAAGTACACACTTGAAACCATAGATGAATGAGTTTTTTGAATTAAAAGCAAGCCACATAAACCGTTTTAATACGCCTCCCCACGCGAGGCGCTCGGGACATCCGATCTGGACGATGCCGTATCCTTTTTCCAGAGTATCGGAAATTATCTCCGCTACAGAACCGCGCCTGAATGCCCCTCCGAAATATCTCGCGTTTATATTCAGAATACAGTGGGACAGGAAGATGATTTCTCCGCCCCTTTCATCTCTCAGCCTCTCCCGAATCTCTGCGATTCTTTTCATCGATTGCTCCTTTCAGTTTAGCAACTATACTTAACTGAAAAATTTTTAAAGCTTTTTATTTTTCAGCATAATATACTTTTTGATATGGTTTTCTGCTCTAGTTATTATCTGCTGGAAATTGTTTATGGCTTCTGCGGGATACGAACTTATTGAATCCACAAGTTCTTTATCCATTTTGGCATGAAACCTTTCATGCTTTTCAAATACGTCCTTGCCTTTGAGAGTAAGGCTGAGAATAACCTCCCTTGGATATCCCTTGATCCTTTCCTTTTTTACATAGCCTTTTGAAGCGAGCTTGCCTATCGTTTGCGATACAGCACCTTTTGTCACGCCAAACGCCTCGCACAGTTCCGTGACCGTTTTGCCCGTGCCGCTGCCCAGTGCTTCGAGCGCATGCATTTCGGAAGGATACAGCAAATCGCCCTCTCCTACGTCGAAAGGGATATTTTCAAGCTTGTTATAAAGGTTTACGAAACGGTCTATCTGTGCCCGTATTTGCCGAATCGCTTTTACTGAATCGTCCATGCGTATAGTTTAGCAGCTAAACAATAGATCTTCAAGTATATTCTCGGAAAAAGCAACAGATAAATGGCTGAACATAGTGAATGCGATGTCTGGACAGCGCACCGCGCGCTGTTCAGATTGGGACGACGAGAAGCGAAAAAATAAAGCCTGCCGCCAAGAGGCGGTTCCGGGGCTGTTTATATCCGGTGCATCGCGTCGAATATCTCCTCGCGCATGATGCGGATGTCCATGCAAAGCCCTTTGGCGGTCTCACCCAGGCTGTCGCTGAGCTTCGCAAAAGGCAAGTCGCAGTTGGTTAAATCGACGAGCATAATCATGGCAAAATACTCCTGCAGCACGGTCTGGCTGATATCGAGTATGTTGATGCCGCTGGCGCTGAGCGCCGCTGAGACGCCCGCGATGATGCCGGTTTTATCCTTCCCCGTGACAGTAACGATGGCTCTCATAAATTACTCCTCTTTATTCTGTGAAAACACTTTGACAAACGGCGAAACGACTGCGTTTGTGATATAATCCAGCGCCGCTGTCGGCGTGTCCACCACGCTGAATACCGAGAGCGCCTCCGCTTGCGCGAAGCGCTGCTCAACAATACTGCCAAACTGCGCGGCAAGGGGATTAAAAAAGCCCTGCGCGTTGATGAGCGCGACTGGCTTGTTGTGGCGGCCGAGTTGGCGCAGCGTAATGATCTCGAGTATTTCCTCGAGCGTGCCGAAGCCGCCCGGCAGCGCGATAAACGCGTCGCTGCGCTGTTCCATGAGGGCTTTGCGTTCGCGCATGGTACGCGTTGTGATGAGTTCCGTGCAGCCCGCAAAAGCTACGCCCGGCACGTTCATGAACTCGGGGATGATACCCGTAATGATACCGCCGCACTCCGCCGCGCCACGCGCGAGCGCGCCCATCAGCCCTTCCGCGCCGCCGCCGAAAACGACGCTCATGCCGCGCCGCGCGACATCCCGCCCGAGGGCTGAAGCACATTCGTAGTACGGTTTATCCAAATGGCTGCTGCTTGAAGCAAACACGCAGATGCTACGTATCATTTTTTGATATACCCCCCGCTCACCACGCGTACGTCGTTGACCGTGATCATCGCGTTTTTAAGGCGCGACTTGACGATGGATAGCGCAACCGGTATGCGCTTGCGCTTTAAATGCAGTATCAGCACCTCGCGCGGGCCGTCTTTGCCCTGCCCTTCCAGCACCGTTACGGCAAAACCGCTATCGCGAAGCTCCTCGACGATCGAAAAGCATTCGTCATCGCAGGGGACGATCACCTGTATCGAGCTTAAGCCAAAAGCGAGCTTGCCCTCCAGCCAAGAGCCGAGGTAGTTGCCCAGTGAAAAGGCGACGCCGAATACCAGCACGCGCAATATATCAAGGTTTTCGGTAAACCCGCTGAGCACCGTCCCCGTAACAAACAGCCATATCGATATCTCGAAGAAAGCGACGAAGGAGCCTTTCACGCGTTCGCCGCGGTTGATGAGCACCATGCGCACCGTCGAGATCGTAACCTCCAGTATCTTCCCAAAGAAAATCAGCAGATAAACCCCGACGCTCGGATGGGTTAAGAAATCTTTCATAAAGCACCCCTTTGCGTTATGGCAGAATTATATCACAGTCTGATTATATGGCAAGAAGAACGGAATGTGAAACCGAATACCGTGAAACACCGCACAAGGCCGGTACTAAGTGTCCTTTTTTCCGGATATACTCTGGGGTATGATGGGCGCGTAACCCCTGATTTTGAGCGGATGAGACCCCCCTCAAAATGACGGGAGGAATGCGGCGCACTCCTCCCTGTTTTTTTCTGTTGAATACGCGGGTATATGCATATTAACTTCTGTTTATTAAAGATTGACGATCTCTTTAACCGTGATGTTTAATGTGCTGCGGTCGTTGGAGAGGTCGATGTATTTGCTGGTCAGTTTGCTGTCCTCAATCAGCCGCACAAGCGGGCGCATGCTGGTCATCTCATAATTTTTGATAACGATGCCGACTTCACCGGTACTAAGCTTAATGCATGTGCCGATGGGGTACGCCGCTACCTTCCTTGTCATCGTCGTAACAATCTGCGGGTCGAACATCGTGCCGAAACCGCTCATGATATATTCAATGGCGTCGGAAGGAAGCATGGCCTTGCGGTACGGCCGATCGGAGGTCAGCGCGTCGTATACGTCTGCGACGGAAATGATGCGGCCGAAGAGATGGATCGTTTCACCCGAAAGCCCGCTCGGATATCCATTCCCGTTATACTGTTCATGATGCTGCAGCGTGGCGATCTTTGAATCTTCGGGAATATCCGGCGTGTTGCAAAGGTATCGGTAACCGAGCTCGCTGTGCTTTTTAATCTCTTCGAACTCCTCCGGGGTCAGTTTATCGGGTTTGTTGAGTACCTCCTTGCGGATAAACATCTTGCCGGTGTCATGGATGAGCCCGCCAATAGACAGCTCATAGATAGTATTTTTATTTAATCCGAGCGCGGTACCGATGACGACGGACAACACCGTAACGTTGAGGCTGTGGCTGTAAGTGTAATCGTCAAAATTTCTCAGGTCGATGATGTTGATCATCGTCTGCTTGTTATGCAGTATTTCGTCCACAATGGATTTAGCGAGCGATTTGATAGCCTTAATGTGTTTTTTAACGTTGGAGGTATAGTTGTTTTCAACGCTGTAAAACAAAAGCTGCAACTCGTGCTTCGTTTTAAGCCGAAGGTCGAGGCTGATCACGTCGCTGATGTCGAGCCCTTCGGACAATTCGTCGTCGATATAAAGCCCCTGATAGCCCAGATCCCCGATCTTGCGGATCATTGGAAGGGATAACGGTTTCTCTTTGCGCAAAAGCATGGTATTTTTGGATACCATCAAGTCGGCTGCAAGTTTGTATCCCGGGCGAAGATTGCGTGTTGCGATGAATCTCATATTGTATTAACTGACTAATCCATTGATATCAAGAATCACACTGATGCTCCCGTCACCGAGTATGGTGCAGCCCGCCATACTTTTAATGTCATTATAATTTTTGGCTATATACGAGGGCACCGGTTTTACCACGGTTTTCTGCTCGCCCACCAGATCGTCAACGAACAGGCAGAATGCGCTGGATTGCCCTGAGACAAGCACGAGTATGCCGTCGCTGATTTCGGTGATGGTTGTCTCGATATCAAATACTTCATGCAGGCGTATGATGGGGTAGCAGACACCGCGCAGATAGATCATTTCGTTACCGGATGGGTCTTTAAAGACCTCCTTGCTGTCTACCTTAAACGAGTTTTTAATGGAAAGCAGCGGTATAATATACATAAAGCTACCCACGGATACGAGCATGCCGTCGATGATGGCAAGCGTCAGCGGTATACGTATGGTGACGCGCATTCCCTGCCCGGGCGTGCTGTCCACCGTGACGGAGCCGCCTATTTTCTCGATATTTTTTAGCGCCACGTCCATGCCGACGCCCCGTCCGGAAAATTCGGTAACCTGATCCCGCGTGGAAAATCCGGGAGCGAATATCAGCGAATAAGCTTCCTTATCGGTAACCTCAGATCTGTCCTTTGTGATCAAACCTTTTTCAATGCCTTTATCGATCAACGCATCGCGATTCAGGCCGCTCCCGTCGTCCGATATGGTGATGAGCACATCGCTGCCGGAGTTACGCGCTTCCAGCACGATCTCGCCGGTCGGGTTCTTCCCCAGCTTCTGGCGTTCTTCGGCGTGCTCAAGCCCGTGATCCATCGCGTTGCGTACGATGTGCATCAGCGGGTCGGACAGGTTATCCAGCACGTTTTTATCGATCTCCGTGTCTTCGCCGATAATAACGAGCCGGGCTTTCTTATCGATTTTAACCGACATGTCGCGCACAATGCGCTCCATCTTATGAAACGTCGCCGATACGGGTACCATGCGGATGGACATCACGATGTCCTGTAACTCGTCCGTCAGCTTTCTAAGCTGTCTTGACGCCTTCTCAAAGCTTTCAAGGCGCAGATTGACGACCTCGGGATTTTTTGTAACGGTGGACTCGGTGATTACAATTTCGCCCACGATGTCCATGAGCATATCGAGTTTATTCAAATTGACGCTCATATAATTCTGTTTCAGCGCGGCAGCGTTGTCGGAGGACTTCGATGAGAAACGGCCCTTGCTTGTTGCATTCAACGCTTTTTTTACTTCTTGGACACTCAGTTCTTTGAAATCGAGCGTTTGGATAAAGAAGGCTTCCCGTATCTTGCTTTCCAGCACGCCTCTTTCTTTATCCGAAGTGATATAGAACGTACACCCGTTTTGCACGATCTCGTCCGCGCTGTGTTCCCCCAGCAGATCCTTCGGTATGGTAACCACATCGTTGCAGAGGTTTTCGAGAGATTTGACGATACCGAAAGCGCGGATATTCTCCATCCTGCAATCCTTCTGGAAGATAACCTTTGCTTCATAGCAATGCTTGGACGCATCAAATTCAATAGGCGTTTCGTCTTCCTGAGTTTCTTCCGGCGGCGGCGGTGTATCCTTGCGGTTGGTGAGTATTGTGAGATATTCGCGTATGCGCTGTATCATTTTGGACGTATCACCGTCGGGGAGCCCCCCGCCCTGAATTTTCGCGATCTCCGCATTGATCATATCCAGTGTTTCAAATGTAAGCTTGCTGATGCTCGGATAATCGTTCTTGCGCGTATTGTGGCTGCGCATATAATCGAACAAATCTTCCATCGCATGCGAAAGATTTGCGATGCCTCCAAAATTCATCATCGCAGATGAGCCTTTGATGGTATGCAGAATCCTGAATATTTCCCCGATATGTTCAGCAGTAAACGAATTCGTATTTTCGCAGTTTAACAGCAGTGATTCCAGTTTTTCAAGCAGTTGTGAGTTTTCATACAAGTAGATATCCAGCATCGAATCGCCTGATGGCATAACCGCACCTCCTTATGGATTTTCGATCATTTCAGATTGCCGAGCGCGGCCAATATGACATCCTCTTTAAAGGGTTTAACAATAAAACCTTTTGCGCCGCATAATACCGCTTCGCGCACCATGCTTTCCTGCCCCATTGCAGAAATCATCACGATGTTCGCATTCGGGTCAATGGACAGTATCTTTTTTAAACTGGCTAAGCCGTCCATCTCCGGCATCGTAATATCCATCGTAACGATGTCAGGTGAAAGCTCCTGAAATTTCTGTATTGCTACTTTTCCGTTTTCAGCTTCTCCGATGACTTCATATCCGTTCTTGCCCAGCATATTTTTAATGGACACCCGCATGAACGCGGCGTCATCGACGATGAGTACCTTTTTCATAAATTCCTCCTGTTATCTCAATGAAAATATAA
>CAYNFL010000100.1:0-7019 GCA_964396465.1 uncultured Christensenellaceae bacterium | reverse complement strand
GAATCCGCCGCCGAGGCCGCGTCGGCAGGCCGCACGGCAAAGCTGCCCGCGCTGGTCTTGGTGCAATAGGTGGCGATATAGCTCATCGGCCCGAGCGTAACCGCTCCCGTCACGTTGTCCTTATTAAGCACGAACTTGAATATGACGCCGTCGCGGTTGATCGTGCGCCCCGCCATGCTCGAAACGAAGTTGCCCAAAGAGTATACCACCGGCACGCTGCCGCGCTGCGTATTCAGCAGTGCGATCTTTTGCGTGCAGTGCGGATGCGAGCCCAATATCAAATCCGCGCCCGAGTCGGCAATGGACTGCGCGATTTTTTTCTGGCGGCTCGTCACCTTGTGCGTGTTCTCCTTGCCCCAGTGCATGTATACGACGACGAACTCCGCTCCGGCCTGTTTCGTCGCGGCGATATCCGCCGCCAATTTATCCGGGTTGTAGCGGTCGATCATAAAGCTGTTTTTACCCGGGCTGCGGTTGAGCACGTCCGTATACGCGACAAAGCCGATATTGATGCCTTGCACATCCACCACGAGCGGCTTTTTGTCCTCCTCCGCGGCGTACGCGCCGGTGTGGTAAATGCCGTAATCGTTCAGGTGCGTGAGCGTTTTTTTAATGCCGTCGGCCTTATAATCGTAAATATGGTTGTTCGCGTTGGTCAGCACGTCGAAACCCGCGCCCACAACCGCGCTGAGGTAATTCTCCGGGCCGTTGATGCGCGGCCCGCCCAGCAGCGGCTCGCGCTGCGCTTCTTCGTCGTATTTCATAAGGATGTCGGACAGCGCGCCGACGGCGTTAAAGCCGATACCGGACGCCGCGGGCGCGGACGAACGTGTGGTTTCGCCCACGCTGCTTTCCGATGGCGCTTGGGTATAGGGGTGCCCCTCGGCGATCAGCGTCTCCAAGTTACCGACCGTAAGATCGGCTGAAGAAAGTATGCCTTTGACCTCGGCAAAAGCGTAATCGAAATCGTATTTGCCGCTCCTGCGCGCCGCGCCCAGCTGCGCCCGAAGGCACATCAGATCGCCCGCCGCCATCACCGTGACCTTTGTCGGCGGCGGAGTCGGCGTCGGCGTGGGAGAAGGCGTTGCGGTCGGCTCAATCGAGGGCGACGGCGAGGCCTCTGCCGTGGCAGCGGCAGAAGTACCCAACGTTTCTTCAGCCTCCGCAGACGTTGCCTGGCATGCGCTTAAACATACGAGCAGACAGCAAAAAACCACCAATAATACCCGCTTCATATTCATTCCTTTTATTAGATTAATTTATTATTTATATAATTGATCATACCATCCAATATGCTTAGGAGCAACAGATTATATGACAAAATGTTTTATATTACGCGCTGATATTATTTACAGTTCGTTACTTTGTCACCAGCAAAAATATCTGGTATAATAATGCCAGCCCATACCAAATTGAGTGCGGTGCGTTGCATGGCGGAGTGTGGCTTTGCGCCGCAATCAGGCGAATCATGCCTTAAGGCGCGGTTTGTTCATTGCAATTTCAAAGGGAGGACTTTTTATGAAACTGAGACGGCTGGCTGCATTTGCGCTGGCGTTGGCGCTGCTTATCGCAATGTCCGGCTGCGAAGACCTGCAAAAGCTCTTTACCGGTGACAAAAGCACTGAAACTGCTTCGGACGGGCAGCCAACGCAAACCTCGGCTGTCGAAACGGACGCATCCGCATTGCATGGTACATCCATACCGCTTGACGCGCTGATCGACTATCCGGATTATACCGCGCCGCAGATATCCGCCGATGGCAGCACCATACTGTACAGGGATATGACGAGCTATGACGAGGTCATCGCGGAGAACTGGAAGACAGGCGAGAAAACTACTGTTCCGTGGCCCGCTTACGGTATCCCGTATTTTACTTGGGCGCCCGACAGCGACATCGTGCTGTTCTTCGTGGACGATATGGGTGACGAAAACTACGGCCTGTATACGGCCAATATCGATACCGGCAAAACCAAAACGATACTTGCGGGCGGCGAAAACAATTGTTACTACGTCTCGGATATCGAAGGCAATGAAGATGAGATTATACTCGCGCAACTCAATTATGACTCTGAAAGCTACGATCTCTACCGTGTGAACTATAAAACCGGAAAAATGAAGCTGATGTTTACAAACCCCGGCAACTTATCGAGCTTCTATTGCGATTATACCGGCACGCTGCGGCTCGTCACGATTACAAAAGAGGATGCGGGCGTACGGGTGTTGATGAAAAACGACCCCTCCGAAGAGAATACCGACTATGTGGAATCGGAGTGGGACGAAATATTAAGCTGGGACTATGAGGACGCGGGCAGCAGCTATGTCTACGGTTTCATGCCCGACAACGAGCAGATCACCTACGTGGATTCGTCCATCAGCAACACGGCGTCGCTGTGCTCCTACAATACCAAGACGAAGAAAAAGACAACGATTTTCAACGATCCTGATTATGACCTGAATGGTACCTGGACCGATCTTGAGCTGAATGAGGTCACCGCCGTAACCACGTACAGCCAGAAAACGGAGTGGCATGTGCTCAATGAAAGCTTTCAGGATGACTACGACGCTTTAAGCGCCATCGGCCCGTCCTTTGACATCATCAGTTCCAGCGTAAACGACGAATACTGGATCGTGGAATACACGTCGGACGTCAGCGAACCCGACTATTACATATACGAAATGGCGTCGCATGAAACGAAATTTGTATACAACGCGCAGTCCGAACTGTTAAATTACGACCTTTGCGAGGTGCAGCCGTTCTCGTATACCGCCAGCGACGGCCTTGAAATCGAAGGGTATGCGACATTCCCTGCCAGCGGGGCTCGGAACCTGCCTGCTGTGGTGCTCGTGCACGGCGGCCCGTGGTCCAGAGATACATGGGAATACAACTATGAAGTGCAGCTGCTCGCGAGCCGCGGCTACCTCGTCATTCAGGCCAACTACCGCGGGTCCACCGGCTATGGCAGGGATTTTATGCTCGCGGGCGATAAGGAGTGGGGCCGCGCGATGCATCAGGATATACTCGACGCGGCAGCGTACGCGGTGGATCAGGGCTGGGCGGATCCAAACCGCATCGGCGTGTACGGCGCGTCTTACGGCGGGTATGAAGCGCTCGTGTGCGCCGCGTTCTCCTCCGACGTTTTCCAGTGCGCGGTGGACGCCTTCGGGCCTTCAGACCTCGTGTCCTTCATGGATATGGATTCCCTGCCCACGCAGTGGCTCACCGAGTATCAGGATATGCTGCGCTCGGTGGGAGACCCCGATACCGAAGCGGAGGATATGAAATCGCGCTCTCCGCTTTACTACGCGGATCAGGTGGAGATACCCATGCTTATCGCGCAGGGCGCAAACGATCCGCGCGTGCCGCAGAGCCAGAGCGATTCGATGGTGCAGGCGCTAAAGGATGCAGGCAAGGACGTGCAATACCTGCTGTTCCCCGACGCGGGCCACGGCTTTTCTTCTCCTGAAATACGCTTGGAGTTTTACTCCGCGATGGAGGATTTCTTTGCGGAGCATCTCGGCGGAATGGGCTCGGACTAACGCGCATTCAAGGGGCTGTTTGGAAATGAAAAGCGTGTTGCATATATCCCCTGTATATTGATTATTGGTATGCAGCGGCGGATCGAAATCGCACGTTCATTTCCGGACAGCCCGAAATGATCAAAAAACTGACGTATCCATTTCGTAACTATTTCGTAAATTTATCGTAACATATTGACCCTCACTGCAATAAAGCTTATAATATGCGAAAGCAAAACTATAAGCAGAGGTAATCGATGCCGTCTCATAAGAAAACGAATGTATTTTTAAAAATAATCGCGCGGATGATACTCGGCTGGCGCAAAATGTCCAGGCGCGCACGAATCCTCATTGTCAGCGGAACCGTTATGGCACTGGCTGCTGCCGTCGCAATCGTAGTGCTGCCTCAGGGCGCGCCCGCTTCGGCGCAGGCCACCACGAACGCGACGCCGGAGGCAATCGCAACGCCCGTATCCACGCCCGCGTCTTCGTCCACGCCTGTGCCTACCACGCCTCCCGAGGAATCTGCGGATATTACGCTGAAAGCCGGGGACGAAAACGAAGCCGTTTCAGAGCTGCAGATTCGCCTCATGAATTTGGGATATCTCGATATCGATGAATCTACCGGCCTCTTTGGCCCCGCAACCGAGCATGCGATCAAGCTCTTCCAGCGCCAATACAGCTTTGACCAGACCGGCGTCGCGGATTATAATACGCAGATGCACCTCTTTGCCGACGACGCCCAGGACTACATGATCAAGACAGGCACCGACGGATCAGACGTGACCGACCTGCAGCACCAGCTCATCGACCTTGGGTACCTTGCGTCCAATAAAGCCACCGGCCATTACGGCGACGATACCACCAAAGCCGTCAAGGACTTTCAAAAGGCCAACAAGCTCTCGTCGGACGGCGTCACCGGCCCGGCTACGCTGGAGCTCGTTTATTCGCCCGACGCCATCGCGACGCCCGAGAAAGGCCAAGCTATACGTTCCAAGGTCAATATCGAAGAGATGATCGCGGCCGCGAAATCCAAATTGGGCAAGCCGTATGTGAGCGGCGCGGAAGGGCCGAACTCTTTTGACTGCTCCGGGCTGGCGTATTACTGCCTCAAAGCGGCGGGCAGCAACCGCGGCCGGTACAACGCTGCGGGCTATTCGAAAGTATCCGACTGGGATAAAATCACCTCGAAGAGTGCTTTGAAGCGCGGCGACCTCGTATTTTACTGGAACAATGCGCACACCAAGATCGGCCACGTGGGCATCTATATCGGCGGCGGCTATATGATCGACGCCTCCTCGTCCAAGGGCAAGGTCGTCAAGCGCCCAATCTTCTCCAACGCGCTGTTCTACTGCGGTCGGCGCCCATGGTAATGAATTAAAGATTAGAAAAGAGGTTGTCCAGAAATGGCAACCTATCACGTTTAACCAACAATATATTGAAAAACAAAATTAATAGATACAACATGTAGGGGCGGATATTATCCCCCGTTCATTTCTGTACAGCCCCTTCTATTTTATAGCGAAATTTCTTTGCGGTATGTTTGGCAAACCAAACAAAGGGGCCGGGCAAGCCGGCTCATCCCGCCGCATTATATACGGGCAATGCCTACAGCTTTTTAATGATCACGCCGAGCACGAGAAGTATAAACGCGATGGAGAGCAGCACGATGTTGGCGATATCGGATATGATCGGTATCGGCAGATGGACGATGAACTGGTTGACGATCGCGAACAGCCCGATGATCAGCGATATCCAGAAGATTCCCTTGGACGGCTTGGTAATACCCATAATACACCTCCTCAAGTTTGTTTATCTATATGAATCATAAACACAGTTGAGTACAAAAGCAACCGATGCGCAGGGATACAAAACGCACCAAATGGATTAAGTTCAAGTTCTAATGTACGCGATACGTTAGAAGAGCCTCTGCGCCTAAATTGCCTGTCTGCGCCCGCAATGACGAATCCGGCCAACAGGCTTAATACGGCACCTCTGCTGAAGCGCTTTTTCTATGGGCTATTTCATGAACCGCCTCTGCTCGTCCGGCAGATCCAGCCCCAGCGTGCCGCCGGGGTTCATGATGTTGTTCGGGTCGAAATGGCGCTTCAAGGCGCGGAATACCTCCATCTGGTTATGCCCGATCTGCCCTTCGAGCCACGGCGCGGTCATCTTGCCGATGCCGTGGTGATGGCTCATCGACGCGCCGCACTTCTGAATGTGGTCGAGGATACCGTACTGGTAATCCAAGTACTCCTGTATCGTGCCTATCTTCGCGATGAATATGAAGTAGAGGTTGCTTCCCTGCGGGTATACGTGCGACATGTGCGTCATGCAGATGGTATTCGGGCGGCTCTTGCAGAACGCGCGCACGCCCTCGTGTACCTGCTCCATCTGTTCCCAGTTCACGGTGCATTCCAGCGTATCCATCAGTATGCCGTAGTCCTGCAAATCCTCGCGCATGTACGGGTCGGCAAAGCGGCCTTTTTCCCACGCTTTCGTGACGACGCCGGTGGCGTACATCGCCTTATACTTGCGGCAGATGCGATGCACGTTGCGCTTGACGACCTTGGTGAAGCGCGCTTCGCCGTCCGTGAATCCGAGGAACAGGCAGCGCTGCATGGGCATAAAGCCGCGCAGGGAAAGTATTTTGCCCACGGGGGAGTCCTCCACGCCATAGAGCTTCATCATCACGTCGGTCTCCTCCGGATCGGAGAGGCGGAACACGGAGGGGAAACCGAACTGCCCCTGCATGATCTCGCGAGCGGCGGCTCTCGCGTCCTCCCAGCTACGGAATATGTAGCTGAACCGGCGCTGGTTCTCCGGCATGTAGCGGAACACCTTCAATGTGGCGGAGACGAGTATGCCGAACGCGCCCTCGCTGCCCATCATGATGTCGTCGATGGAGGGGCCGGTGGCAAGCGCCGGATACTCCTTCGTTTCGATGATACCAACCGGCGTCACGTATTCCTGACAGACGACGATGTCCTCGATCTTGCCGAAGTAGGTGGAGTTTTGCCCCGCGCCGCGCGTGACGACCCAGCCGCCCACGGCGGAGTATTCGAACGACTGCGGGAAGTGCCCGCAGGTGTAGGCGCGCTGTGCGCCAAAGCGCGCGGGCGCGTCGCGCAGCATCTTTTCAAGCTCGGGGCCCATCATGCCGGGTTCCACGGTGATCGTCTGGTTGATTTCGTTGAAGCGGATCACCTTGTTCATGTGCACGCGCATGTCGAGCGATACGCCGCCCTTCACGCATTCCACGCCGCGCGTCACCGACGAGCCGCCGCCGTAGACATAGACGGGGATCAGCTGTGCGTTGCAGTATTCTATGATCTTGACGATGTCCTCTTTGCCGCGCGGGTGCAGTACGATATCCGGGATGTTCTCGACGATATGTTCGCGCAGGCGCATCGCGTCCAGCATGGTTTTGCCGTAAGCCACCTGAAGGCGTGAGTAATCGTCGGTCTTGACGTTATCCGCGCCGACGATTCCGCGGAACGCTT
>CAYNFL010000099.1:0-7029 GCA_964396465.1 uncultured Christensenellaceae bacterium | reverse complement strand
GGCCTGTGCATCATCGCTAAATTAAGAACAACAAGAACATATCATCTAAAAAATTAGCACATAAAAAGAACGCTTGCGCGGCGTTCTCTGGTGTTAATATTGTTATAAAATAATATTGCGATTCAAGCCATGCTGTATATTGGTCTTACGACTTCGGTTTTACCGGCTGCGTCGGCGGGGCGGGCTTGTCTACCATCTTTGCCGTGCTCAGCAACGCGTTCTTATCCTTCGGGCCGATGTTGCATTTGCCCTGATACATCGCGCCTTCCTCGATAGCGATGCTGACCGCTTCAAGGTCGCCCACGAGCTTCGAGCCGGAAAGCAGCTGCACCGTGGCGGTCGAGGCCACGTTGCCTATCACGCTGCCCGCGATATTGACGTCCCGCCCGCCGACCTTCCCTTCCACATGTCCTTCCGGGCCGATCACCACATTGCCGGACGCCACAATATTGCCCTTTACGTTTCCGTCCACGCGCACGCCCGCCTTGGTGTTGATATCCCCCGTGAACACGGTCGCGCACGGAATACACGCGTCCGGTATGTTCTTATATGTGCGCTGGGTTTCCTCCGTCTTCGGTTTTATCACGATTACCCCTCCTTTGTGTTTTTTATAATCAGATACTCCCCGAGTATATCCGTCTTTGGACACATCGATTAATCCGGCTCCGCACTCTGCTGCGTTTGCTGCATTTCGTCGATTTTCTGCTCGTATTCGTCAAGCGCGCTTTCCTGTGCTTTCACCGTCTGCCGCAGTGTTTCGTTCGTGCCCTGCAGCCCTTTAAGCGTCAGCATGGCATTCGCTGCGGTGTAAATGCACAGCCCCACCACACATACCACAGCAACGACGATGATGATGGCGACACCCCTTCGAACCACAAATGATACGGGCGCCCTGTGCGCATGATCCTGAGAGCTTGCGGTGACGCAAAGCTTATCGCCAAATCTGTTTTCGTTCTTTTTCATCTGCAAAGCCCGCCCGTTATCTTTCGTTATTGATACCACATTCACGGCAGGTGAAACAATAATCAACGTGACCCTTCCAAAGCGTTATAAAAACTTGGCGCGCATTCCCATAAAGCTTGCAAGAAGCTGCGCATTGTCCTGATAGTTGTGGTGATACACTTCAAGTATCACTCCCGCGTCGTAACCCGCACCGGCAAGCGCCGCTTTCAGCGCTGCGATATCGAGCTCTCCTTCAAACGGCAGCCGGGGCAAAGCACCCCCCGGAACGCGAACGAAATCACAAAGATGCACATTGACGAGGCGGCCTGCCGTGCCGCGTATATAATCGGCCGGCTCAAAGCCCGCCTGCGCCGCCTGCTTGATATCGAGCGTGAAATAGAGGTTGTCCGTATTGGCGCGCCGCAGCATCTCCCGCGCAAATTCGGGGCGCTCATACCAGCAGTAATGCACATTCTCCCACGCAATCTTGACGCCGTACTCCGCCGCGATGTCCGCGATCTCACCGGTGCGAGCCGCAACGTAATCGTAATCGATATCGCAGCCGGGCACGCGCTTTAACCGCACCGGGCCGTGGAACACGTATACGCGCGCGCCGAGTGCCGCGCACGCCTCAAGCACCTGCCGGTATATCCCCTCCGCTTCCTGCCGGGCGCGCAGATGATACGTAAAAAGCTGAGGCTCGAACTGCAGCGAAAACGCGTGTACCGAGTATACGCAAATGCCCTGCGCCTGCGCGCGCCGCTTCAGTTCTGAAACAAAGGCGCTCCGGTACTCCCCAAGGCAACTGAAGAATACCTCAATGGTGTCGATATTCATGCCGCCAATCGCATCGATGGCGTCTTCGACGTAAAGATCCGGGAAAAAACAGGCTGTGGACATTCCAAACCGCATATACGCCTCCAAATTGATTATATCAGATCGTCTTTCTTATTCCAACAGCCAAATAGTGAATACAAATACAAAAATGACATTACCGCTTTCAACACTTGCGAAAAATATTTTTCGAATACGGTACAATAAAAGGAGAAAGCTTTTCGGTTGTTGAAATTAAGGTATATAAATATCGATATATTCCGGGGTGGATTATGAAAAAAATCGTCATCGTTGGCGCAGCGGCAGCCGGCGCAAGCGCCGCGGCCCGGTTAAGGCAGCTTGATGAAAAAGCGAAGATCACGCTCGTCGAGCGCGGCGCGCATGTGTTGAGCGCGCAATGCGGTCTGGCCTACTGCATCGGCGGTATCGTTGAAGACCCCGCGGCACTGCTGCCGCACGCGTCCGAAGCATTCCAGCAGCATTACAACGTAGACGTTCGTACTCATTGCGAAGTGACGGAGATCAACCGCTTCGGCCACACCGTCAAAGTAAAAAACCTGCAGTCCGGCCGCAGCATTTCATTGAAATACGACAAGCTCGTGCTCGCGACAGGCGCAAGCCCGGTGATGCCGGATATTCCGGGCATCGGCAGCAAGCGCATATTCACGCTGCGCCGCTTTGAGGACTTGGACGCGATACTCAAACTCATTTGCGGCCGCGAGGTGCGGCGCGCGCTCGTATTGGGCGGCGGCTGCGTCGGTTTGGAATTGGCGGAGAACCTCGCGCGGCGTGGCATCAATACGGGCGTCATAGAATCTGCGGATCACGTGCTGCCCGGGCTTGACTTTGACATGGCGCAGTTCGCCGCAGCGGAGATCGAAAAGCACGGCGTATCGCTTGGCCTTAACGCCTCCGTAACCGCATTTGAAGAAAACGGGGAGGGGCTCCGCGTAAGCCTTTCCAGCGGGCTCGATATATTTGCCGACATCGTCATCGCTGCCGCGGGCGTGCGCCCCGATACCATACTCGCACGCAAGGCCGGCCTTGGCATCGGCCTTACGGGCGGCATCATCGTGGACGAGCACCAGCAGACGACCGACAAGGATATCTACGCCGCGGGGGACGCTGCAGAGGTGGAGGGAATATTCGGTCGGGCGCTGATTACGCTTGCTTCCCCCGCCGTGCGTCAGGGGTACATTGCCGCCGATAACATTTGCGGCATTTGGTCAAAATACAAAAATACGCTCGGCGTGTTCGCGATGGAGCTGTTCGGCCTGCACCTGGGCAACGCGGGGCTTTCCGAAGCGCAGCTCAAAGCGTACGACGTCAAATACGAGAAAATATACGCGCGCGGCCCGGCGCGCGCGCCCTACTATCCGGGCGCGGGCGAAATTACGATCAAGCTGATGTTCGATAAGCGTAACGGGCGCATATACGGCACGCAGATGGCGGGCGGGCCGGGCGTGGATAAGCGCCTCGACGTGCTCGCAACAGCGATGCGCGCAGGGTTTACCGCCGACCGTCTCTGCGAACTGGAGCTGTGCAGCGCGCCGCCGTTCGGCAGCGCGAAGGATGTGGTCAACTTGGCGGGCGATATCGCGCAGGGCGTCATGCAAGGCATAAGCGACGTCATTCACTGGCACCATATCGCCGCGACAAAGCGGCTGCGGCTTGACGTGCGTACCGCGAAAGAATTTGAGGCGGGTACGCTGCCCGGCGCGGTAAACATCCCTTTATGCGAGCTGCGCGAACGCATATCCGAGCTGCCCAAGGGCAGCCGCATACTCTGCTTCAGCAACAGCGGTGCGCGCGGCGGCGCTGCCGAGCGCATATTAAAGCAGCGCGGCTTCAACGTAAAGAACCTTTCAGGCGGATTGAGCCTCTATCAAATCTTCAGTCAGGGTGAGAAAAATGGATCTGTCCAAATATGAGGCGCTGGCCGCCAAGCTCAAAGTATTAAGCCATCCCGTGCGCCTTTGCATCGTGCACGGTATCGCCACAAAGGGCTGCCACGTCAACCAGATATGCGAGACGCTCGGCATCCCGCAGCCCGTGATCTCGCTGCACCTGTCCAAGCTTCGGGCGTCGGGCATCGTTGAGGGCGAACGCCAGGGCAACTTTGTATGCTATCGCGTGGCCGATAAAGCCGCGCTGAAGCTGCTGGAACTGCTGCCGAAATAAACCGGGAGGAATACACCATGAAACTACAGGAATATACCGCGCCCAATTTTTCGCTCCCCTCGTTTTGCGAAGCGCCGAACGCCGCCTGCGCTGATGCGCTGAAGGACGGTGTCGTACCGGAAGGGTATCACGCAACGAGCATCTATCCGGAGTATTTCAAGATCAACGGCGAATGGCGGCTGATTGAGAAAAGCCGTATGGACTGTGCCGTGGTCATCCGCGAAAGCGAACCTTTTGCGGTGGAACAGCGTCATATCCGCGAGGGCGACGCGGTGGTTCTGGGCCGCAGCGAGAACGGCAGCTGCGGCATCTATGTGCATGCATCCGGCTTCGCAGGTGACGCAGAGGAAGGAAAAGACGGCTTTGCGTTTCGCGGCTCGCGCACGCGCGAAACGTCTTACTCGCGCGATTACGACAGCCTGTACGAGCTGCTGCGCTATGAGAAAGAGCACGGATTTACCGTCTGGGTGCTCGGCCCCGCGTGCACGTTCGACTTCGACTCGCGCCGCGCGATGGCGCAGCTCATCCGCCGCGGCTACGTCCACGCGCTGTTCGGCGGCAACGCGCTCGCGACGCACGACCTTGAGGCCGCGGTATTCAAGACCGCGCTCGGGCAGGATATCTACACGCAGCGCAGCCTGCCAAACGGCCACTACCACCACCTCGACACGATCAACCTCGTGCGCGAATGCGGCTCCATACGCGAGTTTATCCGCGCGCGCAACGTTGAGGACGGTATCATGGCGGCGGCGACGGACTGCGGCATCCCCTATGTGCTCGCGGGCTCCATACGCGACGACGGGCCTTTGCCCGATGTGATCCCCGACGTATACGAGGCGCAGTCGCGCATGCGCATGCTGCTCTCGCGCGCGACCACGGTCATCGCGCTCGCGACGCAGCTCCATGCCATCGCCACGGGCAACATGACGCCAAGCTATGCCGTCAAGGACGGCGTAATCCGCCCCGTCAATTTCTACGCGGTGGACGTTTCCGAGTTTGCCGTGGGCAAGCTGCACGACCGCGGTTCGCTCTCCGCGCGTTCCATCGTCACCAACGTGCAGGATTTCCTCGTGAATCTGGAGCGGGGGCTGAAATAACGGGAACCGTATAACGGAGCGTCCGTTCAGACACTTGGCTTTTTACAATATAATCCGAATAATAAGCGTATGCCACAACAGCAAGGGCCGCATTCCCGCAGCACTTCAGCTTGCTGACAAAGCCTCCTGCCCTGATATACTCCGAAGCTGTTGTGGGCTCCACATAGAAACATGCCTTTCGATTATTGGCCTGCCACTGGCAGACCAATCCCTTGAGAAAGGCAATAAAACAGATGGGTAATGTACTATAAAAATCGATGACAAACGTGAGTTATCCGGCCTGAAAGGCCGCGTTTCCGCGGCCTTCAGCTTCCGGCGGCGCAGCCGCCATAGATTCAATTTATTCCGTCAGCGCTTATGACGCAGCCTTGGCGCTCTTGCCGACGCCCTCAAAGCACGTGTCGATATGCGCGGCTTCCAGCTTCTTTTTACTCAAAAGCTGTACGACGATCGTCACGATGATCGATATGGGCAGCCCGATGAACAGCGGGTCGAGGTTCTGTATCACAGTGCTGGAAGACAGGCTGTGCACCGGCGCATCCGCCGAACCTAAAATGGCGTTGACAAGGCCGAATACTTTTGCCTCTTTGACATGGAACAGCAGCATCCACAGCAGGCTTGCGCAGGCTCCGGCAATCATGCCGGATATTGCTGCCGTCCTGGTCATCTTCTTTGAATACAGCGCGCCTACAAACATGGGCAGGAACGCCGCACCGCACAGGCCGTAGAACAGCCCCGTCGCGATGGCGATCGCACCGTCCCAAACCGTAGGCAGCACGAAAGACAGCACAACCGTCAGTATGATCACGATCAGCGTACCGATGCGTGTCACCAGCATGCTTTTCTGGCTCGTGGTCTTGGAGGAGCTGATGATATCGCGGCCTGCCGCGGTTCCCATCGTGTGGAACTGAGAGCTCATCGTGGACATTCCGGCCGCCATCAGCACGACCATGAACGCCGTGACAAACCACGGCTCAGTGAACGTATCGAGGAACTTCGGTATGATTCCGTCAATGCCTGCTTTTCCGGCTGCGGTTAAGGATATCTGTCCGCTTGTACTCCCGGCCGAATTGAAGAACAGCACGTTTGAAAGCGCGCCGACCACGAACGCCACACCCGTCATCAGCAGTATGAATATGCCGCCGATCGGCACGGCGCGGTTGAGCTCGCGGTCACTCTTCACCGTCATAAAGCGCACCGCAAGCTGCGGCTGCGTTAAAACGCCGATGCCCACGCCGGCGACGATGCTCGTCATTACGGTCATCCAGTTGACTGAGAACGATACGGGCATCGTAGTCCATCCCGTAAAGCCGTTCGAAAATCCCGTCGTCTGCTCCGCCGCCGCCGGGTTATTGATGAGGTCAGTCAGCGCCTGATGGGCGTTCGTAACGCCGCCAAGCTTCGAATAGACGATGATGACAAGCGTCAGCATGCCCACGATCATCAACGAGCCTTGGAACGCGTCCGTGTACATAACGCCTTTTAAGCCTCCGAAGATCACATACGCCGCGACGATGACCGCGGATATCAGCAGTGCGATGTTGTAATCCGCCAGCCCCAGCCCGGATTGCATTATTTTTGCTACGCCGATCATGACCGCCGCCGCGTAAACAGGCATAAATATAAATATCAGTATTCCGGCGAACTTCTGTATAAACTTCGAATTAAACCGCTTGCCTAAAAACTCCGGGAACGTGTGCGCGTCGAGGTTGCGCCCGATATGGCGCGTGCGTTTCCCGAAAACGATAAACGCGATGAAGATGCCGAGGAATATATTGAGAAACGTCAGCCACAAAAGGCTCATGCCATTCACTCCGGCCTGCCCGCCGTATCCCACGATGGCGGACGTGCTGATAAACGTCGCGCCGTAAGATAACGCCATGACGACCGGGTGCGTCTTTCTGCCGGCCAGCATATAATCCTGCGCGTTTTTCGTCCTGCGCCATCCGAGAAATCCTAAGAAACCGACGATGGC
>CAYNFL010000098.1:0-7051 GCA_964396465.1 uncultured Christensenellaceae bacterium | reverse complement strand
AGCCCGGATGGGAGTGCTGCCATCCGATGATCTTTTTCCCCGGATAAAGACTTTCCTGCTCTTTATGCACGTAATCCCAAGTCTCATGCGTAAACGTCAGCGTGGACGCGGAAGCATCGGTATACTTTGCTTCGATACACCCTGAAATCACCACGTGCGTACCGAGGTCCTCCATATAATCCCCGATCAGAAAACTGCCTGTTTCATTGGAGGTATCGGAATCGGCCAGCTTTTCGATAGCCGCATATACATCCTGCTTGATGTATACCTTGATATCATCGCGTTCGATTTCTCCGAGCTGAATAAAATTTACCGGCAGCTGCAGCATGTCTTTATCGTTTTGAGCTTCTGTGCCGATATCCGTTTCAAAATCAATTTCCGGCTTCGCTGTTTTCTTCTTCGCCATATCCCTTTCTCCTTAAGATTGTTTCAGTTCTCTTGCTCAAAGCCGCCTGCGGCCTGTAGTTCATTTCAAGAAATCGATTTTAAAGTCGGTGCGATCCGGGTCTGCTTTACTGCGCTTCGGTTTTGCGATGATCAGTATTAAAGTCACCGACAGCAGGGCAAACGCGATCACAATCGCCCAAATCCACAGCATTGCCGGGTCGGCATCCCCCTGCGCCCCATTTTGCCGATCGGTCTGTTCCGGTTCATATTGATCCGCTTTAGGCTGCTGTGTTATGGCCATACTGTCAATACGGCCTTTCACGTTGCCGCTGCCAAAAAGCGCAATACCCGCGTCTTCAAGGCAACCGCAAACCGCATCCATCGGTATCGCAAAGCCGATATCGCCGCCGCCCTCAAGCTTCATGGTGTTTACGCCGACCACTTCCCCTTTTTCGTTTACGAGAGGGCCTCCGCTGTTGCCGTTGTCAATCACCGCATCGATCTGATAATACTGCTGGCCGCCGATCTCTCTTTGGACAGCCGATATGATCCCCTTTGTCAGCGTATATTCCAGATTGTTCGGAGCGCCGATGGTATAGATGTCGTCCCCCACGCCGGTTTCTTCAGCTTCCGCGACGATCAGGTAATCCAACACGGCATCCTGCACATACAGCACAGCGATGTCAAGCTCTTCGTCAAAAACCGCAACCGAAGCGCTTAGTATATCGCCCGAGTACGTTTTGACTTCAACCGAGCTGATATCATCGATCACGTGAGCGTTCGTAATGATACAGTTTTCACCGATCGAGAACCCGCTGCCGTAATAGCTTCCCGAATATATGACGAATACCAAACCGTACAGTTCCTCCGCGTCAAAGCCCGCCGCCAGCGCAGAAACCGGGAAAGCCAGCAGCATGCCCAAGGCAATCAAAAAGCACAGCACTGTTGTATGCGGTTTCATGCGCGCCTGCCTCTTCCCTGCTTCATTTCGTGTTGAACACCAGAACGGAATTGCCGATCGCGATCGCGTCTCCGCGCCGCAGCACATGCTTTTCGACCCTGCGCCCGTTCACAACGGTTCCCATCGATGTCCCTTTGTCGATCAGCATATATCGGTTCCCTTCCAGCACGATATCGCAATGGTTCGGGCCTACCAGTTTGTCTTTAAACAGCACGATCGTATTCCTTCCGTTGTTGCCGATACTCGTTACGCCGCCGAACACGAGGTATTCCTTCCCCTCAAACTCTCCGCGCACCACCTTCAGCCACGCCGTTTTTGCAAACTGTTCGAGCAGCCCGATGCCAAGCCCCACCAGCAGCCCCATGATCACGATACCGATACCGCGCGAAACGATGCCGGTGTCGGTCGCGCCGGTCGAAACGGCATCGCTGATATAATTGAAAACGAATCCGCCGATGGCTGCCCCCGCAAACCCGCCGACAATGCAGAGCCGCACCCTTCTTTTATCCGGCTTGATCAGCCCGATTGCGGCGCCCACGCCGATGCCCATCACCGACCAGCCAAGCGCGCGTACAAGCGAGCTCACAAACATGGAAGCTTCCAGATCCAGTAAATCTGAGTACAGCACCTGCGCTATGTATCCGCTTATAAAGCCAATGACGATTGACAGCCCCGCGCCGATCAGCATATACCGTACCGTCTTGCCTTTGGAACCGTAGTAAACGCCTTCCCCGAGGCCAAGGAACAGCCCGATGAAAAGCGCTATGAGCGCGGACCATATCGCCGATGAGAGCCTGCTCGCGCTGTCCTGAATCACGCCTACCGCTTCCGAGGTAGATTCCGACAGGCCTTCAACATCATCCGTTGCCAATGCCGTTCCGTATTTTTCCGTATCGCCGTATTTATCGACAAGGCCGATAAACAATCCTGTCAGTTCATTCTCTCGCTCGGCAATCGGGGTATAATCATTCATAATTGCGTTGAGCGTATCTGAGTCCACGTTCTCCAGGTTTTCAAAATTAACATCCGGATACTTGTTATACAGCTCGGCGTACATCCCATTGATCTCAACGTACAGTTCGTTATATTCCGCGATATCTTCATGTCCCTGCGCACGCAAAATCGTATTTCCATCCGTTTGTTCGTTTAGTGCCTCGGTAACGCCAAATCCCAGCAAAGAACCGATGATCGCCCAGAGGATGCCTTTTACAAGTACCGTTTTAAAGTTGACCTTTTTGCCCTTGGTAAGCCCTCCATGGGAAACATTCTGCATCCTTTGCACGGAGGGGATAAACTCGATATCCGAAAGCTCTTCCGCCGTGATTTCAAAATCGTTCTCAGCTTGGAAGTCATCATTCGGCGCATGATCATACGCATCGGCAGCGTTTACGTGCGATGCTTCGGGCGCTTGCGCCTCTCCTGCGCTAAACAAATCAATATCCACATTCTGTTTGGTGGCGCTGTAATCCGCCCGGTGCAGATCCAATGTGCCCACGGGAAAAAGATGTTTGTTTTCCATCGCCCACTGCGCGGCTTCCGCGGAAAGCGGGCTGAAAGAATTCCATGACTTATATTGTATCATGTCACCGATATTGACGATGATATCGCTCAGCGATTCACCGGCGCCCCAGATATCGCCGATGCAAATCTGCCCGTCGCGGAAATTTGGGTGCCAGATAGGCGTGAATATACGGCATACCGGCCTGATCTTGGGGTATTCGGTATGCAGCGTGATTTCCACCTCATGCCTTCCCAGCATTAAGACGCTGCCGTCGGGCGCCAGATAGATACCGTTCACGAAGTACGTCACGTGATACCTTTCCGGCGGCTCTTCCCCCAGAGGCGTTACAATGATATTCCTGTGACCCGTAAAGTCCTTCTTTACCTGCTCATAGTCTGAGATCAGACGCCTCATGCGTGCAGTCATATTCCCCTCCTACCTGAGATCTTTGAATACTTCTTCCTCATCGGAAGAAAACTCGAAATAAGTCGTTTTGACACCTTCGCGGCCGCTCACAATATGCAGCAACGGTACGCCGATACTTGAAAGCGTTCTGTCGCGGAATTTCTCTTTTCCCGTTAGCGTATGGGTAACATCGAATGCCATCGTTTTTCCGCACGCGGGGCAAATAAGCTGACCCGCGGTTAATTTATGTACGGGTATTAACAGCTCCAGCTGCTCGCCGCATGAACAGTTTGCAGTGGTCGCAATATCCCTGTCCAGATCGACCACAGCCTTCTCCCCAAACTCGCTCTTCACCTGTTCGGTGAGTTCCCCGACGGTCATGCTGGTTACCGACCAAGGCTTTTCGATGACACACCCGCACGGATCATGGCTCATACAGCCCGGTTTACGCTGATATTCCACAACGTACGAATCATGCGTCATGCCGCAGAATACGAACCCTTTTCCGGCGAGCGTCGGCAGGCTGCGGTCCCGATGTAACAGCTTGAGCATCTCTTGAACCTCAATCCCGGCAATGACCGAGGAGGATGTCGGCGTCGTGGGGATCTTTCCTTCGGCCATCTGCTCATTCGTCAAAAGCGCGCAGGATTTGCGCTTGTTGATCATCTTCCAGTCGGCCTCCGTCATCGTGCACTCGTAGCACGCGCCTTCCGGCGGCACAAAAACACGCGCGATGCCGTCCAACGCCTCGATCGCTCCGTCCACCCACGGCTTGCCCACCTTGAAGCAATATTGATTGATCGCCAGTCGCGCTTCCCGGTTGTCCAGCCCGCCTAAAACCACATCCATCCTGCTAAATACGCCGAGCCCGATATCATCGATGATGTTGGACACGAACGCCTTTGCTTTAACATCAGGATTAATCTCCATCGCGCGTTTCGCCGCCACTTCTGCCTTATACCTTCCGACATCCTTTAAACGAAACAGTATAGCGCGCGTCAGATTGGTATGCTCGATCGCATCCATATCGCATATCAGTATCCGGCCAACGCCAAGCAGCGCCAAGTTCTTGATCAGCTCATTACCAATCGCACCCGCGCCCACCACCATAACCGCTGCTTTGGCGAGGCGTTTTTGATCCCACCACGGAATCAGTCTAAGACGGCCGTATCTGTCCTCTTCGCGGCCGACAGAATATAACTCAAGCTGTCCGTCGTCCATATGCGCTACCCTGCGGTGATCTCAGGCTGAAGCCTCAGCACGTCCCCGTTTTTTACCCCTGCTTCCGCAAGCGTCTGCGCTTCCAGCAGCTGCCGCCCGGTTAATTTATGAATGAATTTATAGCTGATCGGGTTCCCGTCCGGCCCAACGGAAGGCAGATTGA
Source organism: uncultured Christensenellaceae bacterium (assembly GCA_964396465.1). GTDB lineage: Bacteria > Bacillota > Clostridia > Christensenellales > SZUA-584 > JAEWCC01. The sequence goes on along the minus strand of CAYNFL010000098.1, from coordinate 2,413 downwards.
TTTTTTCAATCAGCTTGACCATAATAATGCCCGTTTTCACATCATCCGGCAAACCGACTTTCTGTTCTTTATTACCTGTTGCGTCAATAATGATCACATTGAATTTTCCCATTGCATATACTCCTTTGATTGATACATAAAGATAAATTCATTCATACGGTTGAACGGCGTGAAAGCCGACTATAAAGCTGCATTGCCGCTTTACAACCGCAACCGATGTTCGGTTTAGGTCTTTTTTATGACGTTATGACGCACTACAAAATTTACTTGACAGACCGCCCGCATTGCGTACAGAAAAACTGTCCCTGATGCATTTTCGTACCGCACCATGTACAGAAAAAGACCGGCGGCGAACCCGGATTCACTACAGGCTGCATGGCAGGCTGCCCGCACAGCGCGCAATACAGATGCTGCTCTTCCAACTTTGAACCGCATCGGCTGCAAACACGAGTCGGCTGCGGTATCGGTGCATTTATACTGTCGGCGGGTACCCCGGCCGCAATACCCGATGCGGCAGGCGCTTGCTCTATGGCGCCAGCGTCAACATCCGAAACGGCAGGCGCTCGCTCCCCGCCCTCAGCGGCAATATCCGGGGCGGCAGGCGCTCGCTCTACGGCGCCAGCGTCAACATCCAAAATGGCAGGCGCTTGCTCCCTATTCTCAGCGGCGATACCCGAAGCGGCAGGCGCTTGTATGGCAGTCTCAGCGGCAATACTTAAGGCGGCAGGCGCTTGCTCCCTATTCTCAGCGGCGATACCCGAAGCGGCAGGCGCTTGCTCCCCGCCCTCAGCGGCAATACCCGCAACAGGCTTACCTGCAGTCTGCCTGTATTGCCTGAAATATAGCTGCCGCCCATCCGATTTTGAGTCGTATTCTGTTGTGCTTACGGTTATATCTTTATAATACTGCTGCGAACAACCAAAAGTCGTACAGCCTCCGTTTTCTTCCCAGCACTCCCGATGGTGCGGTATGCCACATGACAGGCACTCCACTACATGGTCATCATTCTTAAAGTTTGTTTTGCAAAAAGGGCACTTTTTATCACGATATTTCACTTCCACTTTTCGTCTCCTTGAAATAACCGGGATCTTGAGCCTTCTTATATGAATACATGGATATGCTTTTACAATCTATAAGTTTACAGGTTGTCAAATAAATTATTTAAACTGCGGCGAATATATACAACATCTTACATATAATTGAAACACTTGTCAACCCTCATGCCGCGATTAATAAAACAAGATTCCATCAGCCGCAGAATTTGTTACGTTAACGATGATAAGAACCGCGATTTCTATTCTTCCGGCGTACTAGAATACTGTGGCCATTCGTTTTCCGGCACGTTTGCATATACCTGCGCCACAGTATAAAAACCGTCCTGAATCACGACATCGTAAATGTTATCTTTATTAACCAATATGGGTTCATATACAATGTACTTCATATCATAAGTACCGTCCGATATGGTATCGCTTTCCCCAATATCCCCGCCTTTGGCAAGCTTAACCGCAATCTCCGCGGCGCCTTCTGCCAATACGCGTATAGGCTTATACACGGTCATGCTCTGCGTACCCTGCACGATCCTCTGGCAGGCCGCCAGTTCGGCGTCCTGTCCGGTTACAAATACCTCACCCGCAAGCCGATTTTCGCTTAAAGCGTTTACAGCGCCTTCCGCAAGCCGATCATCCGCCGCGATAATCGCATCAATGTGCGTTCCGTTGTGGATGAGTTGGCTGACATAATTATAAGCCAACTCGTCTCTCCAGTTCTCTACCCATATCTCTCCGACAACTTTAATCCAGCCGCTGCTCACATAGGGCTGCAGAACACCCATATAGCCATCATTGAGCATATATGAATTATTATCCTGCATAAATCCATTCAGAAGCACATAATTACCCATGGGTACCGCAGCCACCGCCGCATCTCCCATCAACTCTCCTACCCTTTCGTTATCAAACGATATATACAGATCTGCGCCCGCGTCGGTGATCAGACGGTCATAGGAAATCACTTCTACGTTTTTGCTGTGAGCATATTGAACAAGTTCTTTTAATCCGTCTTTGGCATACGGGACAATTGCCAGTACATCCGCGTCTTGATCCACGATTTCTTTTCCGAGCTCAATCTGCCGCTGGTTGTCTTCATAAGCGTTTTTTACAATTACCTCCGCACCCAAACCTTCCGCTTTTGCAACAAAAATATCCCTGTCCCTTTGCCATCTTTCAACGGTCATTGATTCCGATATGAATCCAAGAATAATTTTATCATCCTGGTTTTGATATTTCTGATTCGCACCACAAGCTGATGAGCACAGAAGAAGCAACGCCAGTAATATAATACCCGTCTTTTTCATACCTTCCTCCTTCAAGTCTGCTTTTGATATACCGTGGGAGATACGCCTTCAAACTTT
>CAYNFL010000097.1:0-7132 GCA_964396465.1 uncultured Christensenellaceae bacterium | reverse complement strand
CGATACAAAACCCGAAACGCGGATATCGTTGACCTCGGAAGCAACGTAGCAAATCGTATCCAGTATGCCGCCGTATACGGCGTAAATCGCGTGCTTTAAGTCGCCGTCGCCCGCGCTGTGATATATCGTTTTATCCTGCGATGCGTAGTGAAACGAGATTTCCGGATAGCAAAGTATATAGCGTGAAACAAGGTCTGATATTAATGCTGCTTCCTGCGATTCGCTTTTGAGGAACTTCAGACGCGCGGGAACGTTGAAAAACAGGTTTGAAACCGTAACCGACGTGCCGTCGGGCAGCCCTGAAATTACGGGTTCTTCCGCGCGCCCTCCGAAAATGCGGATGCGCGTACCCGCCTCCTCGTCGCGGCGCTTGGTTTTCATTTCTACGGCGGACACCGCAGCGATGCTCGAAAGCGCCTCGCCGCGGAAGCCCTGCGTGTGGATGCGATTAAGGTCGTGTATCGTCGAGATTTTGCTCGTCGCGTGCTTTTCAAATGCAAGGCTCACGTCCTCCGCGCGGATGCCAAAGCCGTTGTCCGTCACGGTGGCGCTGCGAATACCGCCGCCCGTAATGCTTATGCTGACAGCGCTAGCGCCCGCGTCGATGGCGTTCTCCACGAGCTCCTTGACGACGCTGACGGGGCGTTCGACGACTTCGCCCGCCGCGATCTTATCGTATACGTTTTTTTCGAGCCTGCGTATCTCCCCCATCGTTCCTCCGCTACAGCCTGTGCTTGATCTCGCTCAAAAGCTTCAGCGAATCGAGCGGCGTGATATTATCGAGGTTGACCTCTGAAAGCATTTGAAATAATTCGTCCCTTTCCAGCGGCTTTGCACCCTTGCCGCGCTTTCCCAATATGCTCTCGTCGTTCTCGGCCAGCGCGCGCATGATTTCCTTGGCGCGCTTCGTGACTTCCTCCGGCACGCCCGCGAGCTTAGCGACCTCGATGCCAAAGCTTCTGTTCGCGCCTCCGCGCACAATTTTGTGCAGGAATATCACCGTATCCTCCAACTCCTTGACGGTGACGGAGTAGTTGGATACGCCCCCAACCACGCCCTCCAGCTCCGAAAGCTCATGGAAGTGCGTCGCAAACAGCGTTTTGGCCTGTATATGCCGGCTGATGTATTCCACGACCGACCACGCGATGGAGAGCCCATCCAATGTGCTTGTGCCTCGCCCGATCTCGTCGAGTATGAGCAGGCTGCGCGGCGTGGCGTTGTGTAGTATGCCCGCCACTTCGTTCATTTCCACCATAAACGTGCTCTGTCCGGAAGCCAAATTGTCCGAAGCGCCTACGCGCGTAAATATCTTGTCCACGATGCAAATCTCGGCGCTGTCTGCGGGTACAAAGCAGCCCATGTGCGCCATGAGCACGATCAGCGCAACCTGCCGCATATACGTGGATTTCCCCGCCATATTCGGCCCAGTCAGTATCATAATGCGCTCGTCGTCGCTGATGAGCGTATCGTTTTTGACGAAAGCGCCTTTCACAAACGTCTCCACGACGGGGTGCCGCCCTCCCGATATCTTCAGGCTCCCGTTTTGTGTCATCACAGGCCGTACATAACGGTATTCGTAAGCCACAGCGGCAAAGCTTTGGAGCATGTCCATCATCGCGACTATGCGCGCGGCACTTTGAAAGCGCCCGATGGCTTCCGCGAGCTTGCCGCGTATCCGGACAAAGCAGTCATACTCGAGCGCGACGCGCTTTTCGTCCGCGCCCAATAGCTTTTCCTCCATCTCCTTCAGCTCCGGCGTGATATAGCGCTCGCAGTTCGCAAGCGTCTGCTTGCGGATATAGCGGTACGGCACAAGTTCCAAATACGATTTGGTGACTTCGATATAGTAGCCGAACACCTTATTGTAACCAATCTTTAAGTTCTTGATGCCCGTTGAAGCACGTTCCGAAGCTTCAAGCGAAGCGATCCATTCAAGACCCTGCTTCGACATGGACTTGAGTTCGTCGATACGCGCGTCGTAGCCCTCCTTGATGAAGCCGCCCTCCGTGATGCCCGCGGGCGCGTTCTCATCGATGGAAGCATCGATGAGCGCGTAAACGTCCTCCATGCAGTCCAGATCGTCGCGCAGCCGCGATACAAGCGCTGATCTACAGCCGCTCAGCGCTTTTTTAAGCACGGGCAGCTTCTCCAGCGAGCATTTGATCGATAGGCAGTTGCGCGCGTCGAGCGTGGCGTACGCGATGCGCGTGATGAGGCGCTCCAAATCGAACACGCCGTCGAGCGCCTGCGCGATCTTGTCCAGCAGCGGCTTATCGCCCGCGATCTCCTGTACCGCATCCAGCCGCTCGTTGATATCGGTGATGCTTTGCAGGGGTTCCCCGATGCTGCGTTTGAGCAGTCTTGCCCCCATGGAGGTTTTGGTATTATCGAGCACGCCGAACAGCGAGCCTCTTACCTTGCCCTCGCGCAGCGTTTTGGTCAGCTCCAAGTTGCTGCGCGTAAACATGTCGAGCGCCATAAATTCGTTCTGGCTGCTGATGTGGATATTGTTGATATGCGAAAGCGCGTTCTTCTGCGTTTCCTTTAAATAGTCGATCAGCGCGCCCGCTGCGCATACGGCAGGGCCGTTCTCGTCCAATCCGAACCCGGAGAGCCCCGCAACCTTGAAATGGTCTTTGAGCGTATCGAGCGCCACGCCGCGTTCAAACGCGAAGGCCGGATATTCGCTTGAAAAAACGGCATGCTCCTTGATCCATGGCGCGATTATTTCGATTACAGGCTTATCTTCCGTTCTGTATATGATCTCGCTGGGCTGTATGCGCGAAACCTCGCTTAAAAGCGCCGCAAGCGCTTCGTCTGATGCGCACTCCGCCGTATAGAACGCGCCCGTGGACACGTCGCAGTACGAAATACCGATGCGCTCGCCCTGCGTGAAAAGGCTTAAAATATAGTTGTTGTCCGTTTCGCTGAGGCTGCCGTTTTCTGTGACGGTGCCGGGCGTAATCACGCGGATCACGTCGCGCTCCACGAGGCCCTTACTAAGCGCGGGGTCGGTCAGCTGCTCGCATACGGCCACCTTAAAGCCCTTCTTGATCAGCTTGTCGATATAGCCCTGCACCGCGTGATAAGGTACGCCGCACATGGGCGCGCGCTTATCAAGGCCGCAGTCCCTGCCCGTGAGCACGATTTCGAGCTCGCGCGAAGCCGTCAGCGCGTCCTCAAAGAACATCTCGTAAAAGTCGCCGAGGCGGTACATCAGCAGACAGTCCTTATACTTCTCCTTGAGCTCCACATACTGCTGCATCATGGGCGTGAGCGTCTGCATTTTTCCCTCCGCGTTGTTTTCCACAATTATAGCATAAAACCATGAGTTTGTTGAAAAAAGAGGAGAAATGCTCTATAATTTTTATAATTGATTAAGGGAGAGGTTTATGAAAAGAATCCTGCTGCTGATGGTAATGACGGTACTGCTTTTATCCGCCTGCGCGGACGCTAATGTTTCCTACCGGCTGGGCGACGATAATTCCGTCAGCATCGATTACCTTGTTGAACTGGAGCAGGACAGTACAGACGCTGCGTTATATGCGAGCGCGATTACGCAGTATTGGACGAATAAAGATTTTAACACGACATCTGACGAGAAAGAAGGCTTGCTCACGATCAGCGGCAGTAAAAGCACCGCATCAGGCAGCCCGGAAGAAGCGGCTCAGGCTTTCTCCTCAATGCTCAGCGGGGAGGATTCGCTGCTTCAGTATGTGAGCTTCGTCTATACGCCCTCTTTTGAATACGATAAATATAGTTTGAGCACAAGCGTCTCATTAAAGGATATCATCCGACAGAACCAGGTACAGAACATACCGGACGGAGAGATCAAAGCTTTGGAAGGCGACGCGACGGACGGAAACTATACGCTCAGTATTTCATTGCCGGGAGATGTCGTATCCACGAACGCGGATAGCAACGAAGGCGGCGTCTGCTCATGGAAGCTTGCCTACGGCGAAGTGACGCAGATAACGCTTGAAACCAGTAAATTCAATCAGGAAAACAAAGATTACTACGCGCAGCTGACGGAGCAGCAGCGAAAGGATGAACAGCTTTTGCTGCTTTGCGGCGGTGCCGCAGCCGTGCTGCTGGCCGCTCTCGTCATCGTGGCGATCATGCGCAGCCGAAAAAAGCGCCCGTTAAAAGTCCACGTAAAAAAGTTTTGAAGATTGCATCCGTCCGTCGGGCAGCAATACGATCACTTTGAAGTATCGGTCTTCCGCCGTGATATCGCCGCCTTTTTGGTTTACCGTGATATTGTGAATACCGTCAAAAATCGTATAGTTACCCACGCGCGCGACCGCTTTTTCGTCTCCGTGTACGGTTCTTATCGCGGACACGATATTGCCTTCCATATCGTAGCACATTAAGGTATACAGCGCATCGGGGTCTTTGCTTGTTTTGTTCCATGTCAGTTCATAATACGGGTATCCCAGAGCACTTTTCTTATTGAGCGAGATATTAATATTGACCGATTCAAGCGGCTCCAAATCGTTTTCCGCACCGATAAAAGAGTAAAAATAATCTCTCAATCCCGCGGTCTCATCCGCAAGCGGTATTTCGATATTCTCCTGTGGATATATATTGACGATCGATTCGTTATATATTTCAGTGGGCGTTTCCCCCCGGTGCTCATTTAAAAGGTCGTACACGTCCAGAAATTCCTCCGTCTTTTTACCCGTGCCGCTTCCCATGAGCTGCACATAATCCTCCGCCGCAATCTCGTATATGCTCCATTCGTGATTTTGGTAGTACTCGTCGATGGTATCAAAGAACACCTCATGGTCATAGTGGTCAAGGCTGCGCAGCTGATAATATTTCGAGTCCTTTGCCGCCTCGTCATTTTGCAGAAAATAAAACATCGTATAGTGGTGCCCGTATTCGTGCGATATCGTACAGGCGGCCTGCGATATATCGTCGTACGCGTCCATATTGTAAAGCTCGATGACGCTGAGACTCGATTTCATCACGTATTCCATCGATTGCGGCAGGAATGCGGGCAGATCGAAGAAAACGCGGTACTCGCTTCGTTCCTGAGAGTGTGTGCCTGCGACATTGCTGTCCGTAAGGCCGATATCCGACGCGCCGGGATAGATGATGATTTTGGATATATACATAATCTCGTCGCCGTGTTCATTGTTTAACAGCTCGTTGTATACCTCTTTGAGCTTCTTACCCGTCCATTTTTCCGATTCGCTGATGATCGAGAAGCCGAGCGGCGTTACGTATTCGTAAGTTCCGAGCGTCTCTGGCTGCTGCTGGTACAACGAGTACCCCGCCCGATTCTCATTCCCGCTTTTTTCGAACGTTATGATACGACTTGAGTAGTCCTCATTGATCAGATTCTCTCTCGTTTTAACCGCAATCTGCCGGTCGATCACAAAATATGCAGCGGCAACGGCAACGATAATTAACAGCGCTAAAATGAGGCGCAGCCTCACGCTCCTTTTTTGCCGCCTGTAATAGCCGCTGTTGTCGATTCTCATAGTATAAGCCCCTTTAATCCCCGGAAGATACCGCTTTGCCGTGCAGCGTATGATTTGACGCCCTGTCAATACGTACCTGCCTGTATTGCCCGATATCCTCCGGAGTTCCCTCAAAGCTGACCATCTTGGCGGTGCGTGTGCGCCCGCTGATTTCCGCGCCGTTTAAACGGCTTTTGCTCTCCGCCAAAACCTCCACGGTTTTACCGATGTAACGCTGCCCGCTTTCCTTCACGCATTGCAGTATGAGCGCGTTGAGGCGCGAAAGCCTTTCGGACTTTTCCGCACGGCTCAGCTGGCCAGGCATCGCCGCAGCCTTTGTGAGCGGCCGCTTCGAATACGCGAACGTGTACGCAGCGTCAAAGCGCACCTCCCGAGCCAGCGAGAGCGTCTCTTGAAATTCCTCCTCCGTTTCGCCGGGGAATCCTGCGATGAAATCGGTTGTAATCGCGATATCCGGCACGCGCGCGCGCAGCTTATCGATCAGCGACAGATAATGCTCGCGCGTATAGCGCCGGTTCATGGCATCCAGTATCCGGCTGCTGCCCGACTGCATAGGCAGATGGATGTGCTCGCACAGGCTTTTCACACTGCCGTAGCATGCGATGAGATCGTCCGTCAAATCCTTGGGATGGGACGTCATAAAGCGCAGCCGTTTGACGCCGGTTTCGCGGTCGATGCTGCGTATCAGTTCCGCAAAGCTCAAATCGTTCCCTAAGTCTTTGCCGTACGAATTGACGTTCTGCCCAAGCAGCGTGACCTCCGAAACACCCGTATTGCACAGCGCTTCGATCTCTTTTATAATATCGTATGATTTGCGGCTGCGCTCGCGCCCGCGCACATACGGCACGACGCAATAGGTACAGAAGTTGTTGCAGCCGTATATGATGTTTACAAATGCGGAAGCGCCGCTGCGTTTGGCTGGCAGGCCTTCCGCAATCGTATCGTCGGGCTCCGCCATGACGACGCGCCTGCCTTCCAGCAACGCGGTTTGAAGCATATCCTCAAGGTGCTGCAATTGGTTTGAGCCAAATACGATGTCCACAAACGGAAAGCGCGCGGCGAGCTTTGACGCGATTCCCGGCTGCTGCATCATACAGCCCCATACGCCGATGAGCGCGCCGGGCTTTTCCAGCTTGTATTCCTTCAGCGCGCCTACGTTGCCCGAGAGCCTCGCTTCCGCGTGCTCCCGCACGCAGCACGTGTTGAACAGTATAAGATCGGCTTCGCGTTTTTTCTCCGCCGCGGTAAACCCCAGCGCTTCAAGTATGCCCGCGGCTTTCTCGCTTTCGTGCGCGTTCATCTGGCAGCCGTATGTCTCGATATGGTATGTCAGCCCGTTTTGGGCGATATAATCCTTAAGTTCCTGATTCAATCGACGATTCGCCTTCCTGTTTGCATCAAGAACCATTATAAGCGCGAAACCGCCGTATGGCAACTATAAGCCTGTGATACCGGCTTTATGCGTTTGTCAGTCGAATTTTTTCGAACAGTGCCTTGATCGGGCATTGCATGCATTCTGCAGCAGCGATATCGCCCGCGTGCGCAATAAAAAAGCGAAGGATATTTGAATCCATCGCAATTCTTATCTTGGTGCCGAAGACCGGGGTCGAACCGGTACGGAGTTTAACCTCCGCGGGATTTTA
>CAYNFL010000096.1:0-7145 GCA_964396465.1 uncultured Christensenellaceae bacterium | reverse complement strand
ATGTATTCGCTACGGAGAACGACGCGCTTAACGGCGTGACGATGCTGATGGGGAATTTGCTCACGAATACCGCGCAGATATTCTCCGATGTACGCACGTTCTGGAGCCCGGATGCCGTGAAGGCCGCAACGGGCAAGGCGCTGACAGGAATAGCGCAGAACGGCGTCATCCACCTCATCAACTCGGGCGCGACGTGCTTGGACGGCACCGGGCGGCAGGAGAAGGACGGGAAGCCCGTGATGAAGCCCTTCTGGGAGGTTTCGGACGAAGAAGTGGAAAAATGCCTGCAGGCGACGGACTGGTGTCCGGCGTCCAAGGGATACTTCCGCGGCGGCGGTTTTTCAAGCCATTTCGTGACGCGCGGCGGTATGCCGGTCACGATGTCGCGCATCAATATCGTGAGAGGCTTGGGGCCGGTATTGCAGGTTGCGGAAGGATTTACGGCGGAGCTTCCGGACGATATCCATCACGCGCTGGAGGAGAGGACAGACCCCACGTGGCCGACGACATGGTTTGCGCCGCGGCTCACGGGCAAAGGCGCGTTTGCGGACGTATACAGCGTGATGGCCAACTGGGGCGCGAATCACGGCGCGATCAGCTTCGGGCATATCGGCGCGGATATGATCACGTTGGCGTCGATGCTTCGCATACCGGTGAATATGCACAACGTCGATGAAAAGGATATTTTCCGCCCGTCCAGTTGGAACGCGTTCGGTACGGGAAACCTCGAAAGTGCGGATTATCTGGCCTGTGCAAACTTCGGGCCGTTGTACGGAAAATAAAGAGTTCCTATGGAACGAGAGATAACAGTTTTTGATATGGTTTGTTGATCGGCAGATTTGTTCTGGTCAGATAATTCGCTGAAATGACAAACAAAAGCGGTGCGGAATACGCCCGCTTTTTTTTAATTGTTGATTTTAAAAATGCTTATTGATCGCTATCGGCAATATAGTTGGCCACAATGTTAAAGGCGGCTTCTACAGCTTCCGGCTCTATATTTTCCACGGTATCCTTAGAAGTATGGTATATGTACTCGCTTGCAAACAGGGAAGCAGGCATGCCGATAATCGTTGTGGCGGCAACGCCGTTTTCAGCGAAGGCCGCGGCGTCCGTCCCGGAACCGAAAGGCGCGTTGATCGTCTTCAAATGATATCCCAACTCGGCGGCAATGTCTTGGCACCGGTCTGCAAGCTTCGACGACAGCGGCTGAAAACCGTGCCTGTCGCGAAGTAATACCGCAAGGTTTTTCATGTTATAAATACTGTCGAAATTAAGCACTGTTGTCGGTATGGAAATCAGTTCATCTTTATGGCGGGCAGCGTATGCCCTTGCTCCGCGCTGCCCCGCTTCTTCGCCGTCAGCGCTGAGTATGATGAGCCTCGTGTTTTTCAGCGCCGCACCCTCCTTTTTTCGATCCGCAAAATACCTTCCGATATGCACAGCGATGGAAGAACCGTTTAAGTTATCTCCCGCCCCCGGGGACGCCTTCGCGGATATGAAGAAGAATAGGGGGATGATGAAAATAAGACCGGCAATCGCGGCGATCAAAGCGGCGCCTTGCAAACGCCAAACATGATCCATAAGTAATTGACTGGTAACAGCAATTATAGCGAGCATCGTGATATAAATAAAAAACAGCATGGCAAAAAGGAAGCGGATTCCGGCAAGCTTCTCGAACCGCGAGAGAAAGTTGAAAATGTACGGGCTGTCATGGTGCCCCGATACGATGACCTGCCGTTTGACATCGCCCGAGGGTTCAATGACACCGACCGCATTGACGCCCGTTTTCTTTTTAAAGAATTTATCAAACAGCTTTCCGTATAAAAAGTAATGGACGAACGCGTAAACGAATGCGGCAATGCACACCAAAAGCGATATGTACGCGCATACGTCTCCGATGTAAAGCAGCGGAATGGATAACACATAAACGAGGCTGATGATTCTTCCGATATTGAACAGCGAACCCGGATATAAATAGAAAGTTTCTTCGGATACTTTATCGCAAAACCCTGTCATTATTTGCGCGATTTCATGTGCGGCTTTCTGGCTGCCAGCAGTCCCCGCAATGCGCGAACCGCAATTTTGTATGAGGGATTGGGTAATATCAAGTATCGAACGAATCATACCTGTTTCTGTGCGCAAAATTCTCATAATGGTACCCCTGAAATGATATATCAGGATCATACAACATATTGAAATAAATAACAATAAAACAAACGATATAACATGAACTTAAGCGCCCGTGCGTATGATAGTATTGATATTTAACCGCGAATAAGGGGATCTGTAATGGCACAAAATTCATATTACCGTCCGGGAGACAACGCGGCAGCCGTAAAAAAAGAAAAAGCTCAGCCAAATAACCGGGAAGCGCGCGCAGAGCGCCCGGAAATAAATAAAACCGGCACAGCCGATTTCGTGCCGCCGTCAATCGATATGGTCAGCGGGAAAAGCGTGATGGGGGAGGAATCGCCCGGCTTTCCGCTGGTGCCATCAACGTATCAACCGCCCGAAACGATGGAGAATCCGTACTATGCCGCGGGGTATCTGAAAAGCTACCTGGGTAAAAAGGTAAGGGCGCAGTTTTTGATCGGCACGACCGGTACGCTTGTGGACAGGGCAGGCATATTGCTCGATGTGGGGGCAAATTTCATCGTGCTGCAGCAGGAGTCTTTAAGCGAGCTGTTATTGTGCGACACGGATTCGCTGCGCTTCATAACGATTTATCGATAATACGGAATAACGCGGTGCTAAAGAGCCGCGCATTCGCCATTGTAAGCAAAGCCATTCAGTATTTCCAAAAATAGGGTATGCGGCATATTCAGGTTGCTGGGATTCGGGGATTACGCTTCTTTTTTATACTAAAAAAGCATTATTTATTTAAAACGCGAGGTGTTATTGAGGCCAAGCCAAACGAAATGGATAACCGAATGTACGGATCGGTTAGAATACGGATTAAAACTATGCATGGCGGGTCGGTGATGGGCTAAAACGCGGTGTCTACCAGTTTTTCCAGCGCCAGAACCGCTTCTTCTTCGTCGTCGCCGTTGGCGAAAATATAAATTTTCTCCCCCTGCTTGACGCCAAGCGATAATACGCCCATGATGCTTTTGGCGTTGATCTTTTTATTACCTTTTTCCACGAGTATGCGCGAGGAAAACCTGCCGGCGACCTGTACGAACATGGCCGCCTTGGAAGCGCGAAGCCCATCCTCGCTTGCGATTGTTAATTCTTTTGCCTGCATGGGTTACCCCCTTAAGTTTTAAGCTGCAACGCGATGCTGCAAATCTTTCGCAGCCTGTGGTTGACAGCGGATTTTGAGCTGCCTGTCATCTCCGCGAGCTCACCCAGCGTCGCTTCCGGGTAGTTAATCCGCGCTTCGGCGATCTCGCGAAGCGGGGCACTCAGTTGGTCGAGGCCGATGCTTATTCGTATGGCTTCAATGCTTTGCTGCTGCTGCATTGATGCGTTGACCGTTTTGGTAAGGTTGCCGGAATCGCAGTTGACCTTGCGATTGACGCTGTTGCGCACGCTCTTTAATATCCGGGTGTTCTCCATGCTCAATATCGCAGCGTGTGCACCGATCATCGTAAGCAGTGTGACAATGATATCGCTGTCCTTTAAATATACCACAAAATTCTGGCTACGGGAAATCATTTTTGCGGCAATACCCAGATGGTTTATTATATTCAACAATTCTTGCGCAAAATCCTTTTGGCTGCACACAAATTCCATGTGATAATACCGTTCCGGGTTGGTGACAGAGCCGCCGCCCAGAAAAGCGCCGCGCACAAAAGCGATGGAACAGCAGCGCCGCTTCAAAGCCATCTCCGCGCTCGCATGGATACCGTCCGGATCGTTCAGATGCGTATCGAGCGTAACCATCTGCGCGGCGGAAGGGCCGATCAAAAGCGAATAGATATGGTTCTGCTTTAATCGGTTGGTATGCATCTCCATCCTTGCGCCCACGCCGTAAAGGGATTTAACGATTTGGAAAGCGCGCCGCGCGACGGCGGCGTGCTCGGTATCGAGCCGCAGCGAAACGCCCTCTCCCGATATGCTCAGCGCGCCCGCGGTATGCAGCAGCGCGGTCAGCTCGGAAAGCTCGCAGCAGTCGCCCGAGGGCGCAGTGCGGCATATTTCGCTTTTTGCGGACGATGAGAACGACATAGCCCCTCCGTCATTTTACATTCAGCCGGATATCCCGATGCTCGATGGTGACGCGGTGACCTTGCTTTTTGAATATAGCATACAGCTCCTCGGCGATGGCGACGCTTCGGTGCATACCGCCCGTGCACCCCAGCGCGATGATAAGCTGCTTTTTATCCTGCTCCAAGTAATACGGGGCCAGATAAGCGACGAGGTCGGTGACCTTGTCGATAAAAAGCCTTGCGCGCGGGAACGAGAGCACGTAGTCGCGCACGTCCTGATCCTGGCCTGTGTGGCTTTTCAAGTTTTCCACGTAGAACGGGTTGGGCAGAAAACGCATGTCGAACACCATGTCCGCGTCGAGCGGTATGCCGCGCTTGTAGCCAAACGTCGTCACAGTGATCAGTATACCGGCATCCGTATTATCACAGAACATCTGCTCCATGGCTTCGCCGAGCTGCTTGATGGAGTAGGTGGAGGTATCGATCGTGTGGTTCGCGATATCCTTGATGCTGCGCAGCTTGGAACGCTCGCGCGTGATACCGCTCGTGATGTTGCCGTCCTTTGCCATCGGATGGCGGCGGCGCGTCTCCTTGAACCGGCGTACGAGCGCCTCGTCGTCCGCGTCGAGGTAGAGTATCGTGAGTTCGATGCCGGCCATATCTTTGAGGCACTTTATCGCCGTGAAAATATCGTCGAACATGGTTCCCATGCGCATGTCCACGACGGTCGCGGCCTTTGCGATGTTGTCGTCGGAAAGGCAGATGCGCGCGAAATCAGGGATCAGCTGCGGAGGCAGGTTGTCCACACAAAAATACCCAATATCCTCGAGGCGTTTTAATGCCTGTGAACGGCCCGCGCCCGAAAGCCCGGTGACAATGATGAACTGCATGCTTATCCCTCCGACGCGTTGATGATTCGCTTTATATCCAGCCCGGCGCGCTGCGTAAGCGCAATTGCGCACGGCGCGTACCCCACATCCTGTGGGCGGTGCGCGTCGCTTGATATCACAAATTGCACAGGCTCGGCGGCTGCCTCGTTCAAAGCCTCCGCCGTCAGGCCGTCGTGCTTTTCGTTGATCTCCAGCAGCACACCGTAATCCGCGCACGCGCGCGATAGCAGCCTGTAATCGACGGGGACGCCGTAGCCCGGGTGCGCGACGATGCTGATGCGACCGGTCTGGATTGCGCTCACATAGGCTTGCGTGATACTGTCCACGCGCCTGCCGCGAAAGAACGTCCACGCGGTTTTGATGTTTTTACACCACGCCGCCTTGTGGTAGCCGAGTATCACGATGTCGAATACCCCGCCCGGCAGATCGTAGCTGCCGTCCAGCCCCTTAAGGTTGAGCTCGATGCCCGCCTTCACCGCGATGCGCCCGGTATAGCTTTCCTTCGCCTGCGCGATACAATCCAAGTAATACCCAACACGGCTTCGTTTTACACCGTAAAGCGCGTGCGAAACGGAGTGATCGGCGATGCCGACGGCGCTGAGCCCCGCTTGCAGCGCCGCTTCCACGTTGTCCGCAACGCTGCCGCTGCCGTGGCTGTGCAGCGTGTGCGTATGGTAGTCCGCGTTGAGTTTCATGCTTCTCCTGTAATCTTGACCTCCGGCTCCAAAGCGATGCCGGAGCATTTTAGCACGCGCCTTTGCACGAGCGCGATCAGTTCCAAAATATCCTCGGGCGTCGCGCCGCCCGTGTTGATGATGAACCCGGCGTGTTTTTCGGACACCTGCGCGCCACCCACAGAAACCCCTTTGAGGCCCGCCTGCTCGATCAGCGTGCCCGCAAAATTGCCCTCGGGGCGTTTGAACGTACTGCCCGCGCTCGGGTATTCGAGCGGCTGCTTGTCGCGCCGCTTCTGTGAGAGCTCGG
The DNA here is from genome assembly GCA_964396465.1 of uncultured Christensenellaceae bacterium. Taxonomy (GTDB): domain Bacteria; phylum Bacillota; class Clostridia; order Christensenellales; family SZUA-584; genus JAEWCC01. The sequence continues at coordinate 1,120 of CAYNFL010000096.1, read as the reverse complement.
CAAGCTCAGCCCTGGTTTGCCCGGCGGGTACGCGCTTCAGCTTGAGCTTCGCGCCCGCGACGATGAGCGGGAATTCGCTGACGAGGCTGCGCCGGTATGAAAAGCGCATCTCTTCGCGTGAGAACGTGATCTCGCCCGCGCTCGATACGAGGTACGCTTCGTCGATGAACGGCGCGATCTCGCCGCCGTAAGCGCCCGCGTTCATCGCCACCGCACCGCCCAGCGCTCCCGGTATGCCGCCGAGGAACGCCGCGCCGCCAAGGCCCTTATCCATCGCCGCGCGCACAAGCGCGGAAAGCGCCGCGCCGCTCTGTGCCGTCACGTATTCGCCCTCAACAGTAATATCGGAAAAGTTATCGGCGAGCTTGATGACCGCACCGCGGATGCCGCCGCTGCGCACGAGCAGGTTCGTGCCGCGCCCCATGACGAACACGGGGCAATCCATCGTTTTAAGCGCGCGCAGCGCACGCATCAATTCTTCCTTTGTTTCGGGCAGCGCCATGATATCCGCTGGGCCGCCCACTTTAAAGGAGGTATGACGCGACATCGGCTCAGACAGCCGCACGTCGGCGATATATTCGGACAGCGCCCGTTTTACATCGTTAATATCCATTCAATCCCCACAGGTATAGTTTACCGCATGGCGGCGGATTGCACAACATTCAGCCCTCGCCCGACTCAAAATATTCGACGACGGCCTTTGCGCTGCGCGCGTCCATGCCGGGAACGGCAAGCAGCTCCTCAAAGCTTGCCGCGCGGATGTCGCCCACCGTATCGAAGTGGGAGAGCAGCGCGCGCACGCGCGCCGGGCCTACGTGCGGTATCTTTGAAAGCGCGGAATCCTCCACCTTATTCAGACGCAGGCTGCGGTGGTACGTGATCGCGAAGCGGTGCGCCTCGTCGCGGATGCGCGTTAAAAGCCTCAGCGCGTGGCTGCGTTTATCGAGCACGATCGGGTCGCTTTGCCCGACGACGAATACCTCTTCTTCCTTCTTGGCGAGGCTGATGAGCGGCAAGTCTTCCAGCCCCAGCGATACGAGCGCGTCGTACGCGGCGGAGAGCTGCCCCTTGCCGCCGTCCACGATGATCAGCGACGGCAGCTCGTCAAAGCCTTCTTTGC
>CAYNFL010000095.1:5979-7156 GCA_964396465.1 uncultured Christensenellaceae bacterium | reverse complement strand
GGAACGTCAGCACCCATGCCAGCAGCATTTCCTTCACAATCCCCCAGTTCACGTTGGATATCCGCCTTGCGGCGGCCGCGCCCATCAGCGCTGTGCCCTTTGTGTTCGTCGTGCTTAAGGGTATTCCGATGATTGTGGACGCGAGCATACATACAGACGCCGCAATCTCGGAAGCAAATCCCTGATATTTCTCGATCTTGACCATATCCATACCCATCGTCTTGATGATGCGGTATCCGCCGATCGACGTACCGAGCGCCATCAGCAGCGAAACACCCACCATGATCCAAACCGGTATGACAAAACCCCCGGCACTCGGTATCACGTTTCCCATCATCAAAGCGAAGACAAGAACGCCCATAAACTTCTGGCCGTCCTGAGCGCCGTGGCTGAACGCCATCGCGGACGCCGACACGATCTGACCGTACGAAAAAAACTTGTTTGCGGTCTTGCGTTTCATACGCCCGAACAACTTCGCAACGCCCGCCGTGGCAAGCCATCCGGAAACGAAACCCAGTACGGAAGCGATTCCAAGGCCCCAGAGCACCTTCTGCCACGCCTCCCAGCTGATGGATGATATCCCTCCGCCCGCCAGCGCTGCACCCGTCAGCCCCGCGATCAATGCGTGGCTCTCGCTCGTCGGTATGCCGAAACGCCACGCGCCCACCGCCCAGCTTACGATGGCAATCTGCGCCGCAGCGAGTGTGATCAATATATCCATGCCGGGCTGGGGATCGCGGATGATACTCGCGATCGTTTCCGCAACCGCAGTACCCATTACCAGCACACCCAGCAGGTTGAATACGGCAGCCAAGCCGATCGCGGCTTTTGGGGATAATACTCGGGTGGATACGACGGTGGTAATTGCATTGGGTGCGTCCGTCCAGCCATTTACGAATATGGACGCGCACACCAGCACGATAACGATAATCAGCCCCACCATTGCAGCACCCCTAACTTTACTTCAGCTTTACATTTTGCGTCCATTATATCATCGCTCCACCAGTTGTCCAAGCATTTTATACCGCTCCAACATAGATTACCCGCTTAACATCTATTTTACATTGCCCGGATTATGTGCGCAGGTACAAAAAACATAACAGTTATATCCAGCCTATAATTCGCGGAACTCGTCCTCTGTGCTCCTCTTTGCGCGCCGAATCGCAAACACCTCGTC
>CAYNFL010000095.1:0-5969 GCA_964396465.1 uncultured Christensenellaceae bacterium | reverse complement strand
CGAACAGCACAAGCAAACTGCCCACGATGAGTATCAGATAATATGTCAAAAATCTCCATATCAGCATCGCGACGCCGGTTGCCGCACCGAAAAACCTCCCGAAAAACAGCAGAAAACCGCCTTCGGACGCGCCCGCCGCGCCGGGCAGCGGAAAAAACGACACCGCCAGCGACAAGAACGACTCCATCACGAATATGTCGAATATGTTGTACTCCCTGTAACCGAATGAAAGATATATGAGATACGGTATCACGAACAGAAAACTCAAATTGACGATTGAAATCAACACAGAACCCAATGCGCGCAGCTTGTACCGGGAGATATACGAGGCCGCGGTGTGATAGTCCTCAATCGTTCTTTCAAAGTGCTCCAGCTTGGTTTCCACCCTTCGGATGAACTTAAGCCTTCCCAGCAGTTTCAGCAAGGCCTTTCCGAAATTGAGCACCAGCTTTTTATTGACGATCGTCAGTATGATGCATGAAACCGCGATCAGATTGATCACGAACCCGAGCACCGCAAACCAGAACGCCTCGTTGTTGTTCACATAGTAATACTTTCCGCGCGCGATCAGCCCCGCGATATACAGCACGCACAGCGCAAACTCATAAACCACAAACTTGATGGAAACGATACAGGTCGCCGTGCCCACGGGAACGTTGTTACGCTTCATATACATGACCTGCGCAGGCTGCCCGCCCGTGGAAGAAGGCGTCAGCGCGGAATAATACAGCCCAATCAGCCCGATCTTGATCGACTGCGAAAGCGGCTGCGCTTTATACATGTATTGTGAGATATCATGGAGCATCAACGCATCGGTAAACCAAAAAAGCAGCACCGCGCCAAGACATGCGATCAGCCACCAAATGTTAAAATCCTTTAACGCTTCCGCAATTGCCTCAAGGTCTACCGCAAACAGGGCAATCAGCACAATCGCAACGATGGTTATGCCCATATATATGAGGCTGAACAAGTGCTTCGGTTTTTTTTTCTTCATCCGCCCTCCAAAACCGCTGTCAGCATGATATCAGAAAAAGGGTAATAAATCAAGCCTTCCACATTCTGTTATAACATACCCGATTTCTTACTGGCGAACCGAGCGTGGAAGAGCCTTTTGGAGAACTTAAACTTTCGCGTCCTTACGAATATCAGGCGATGCGCGCCCTCGAGTGCAGGTACATCACGCGCTGTTTATTCTATTCCTGCGCCCGTTTCAAGCTGATCAGATAAAGGTAGCGGTCGAACACGTCCTGAATGGCGTCCTCCCAGCCCAAGTACAGCGTTCGGCGCGCTTCCTCACCCACCTCCCGCGCGTGCGCGGGGTCACGGATAATATGCTCCGCGACATCGGCCAGCGCCGCGGCGCTGTTGTCGATCAAAAATCCATTCTTCCCCGTAATACCCTGCGCCGTGGTGGAACCGCGCGCGAACACGGTAGGGCACCCGCAGGCGGCCGCCTCGCGCGGTACGAGTGACGACATATCGTACAGCGATGGGAAAAGCAGCGCGCTGCTGCGAAGGTATATATCCGACAGAGCGGCCCTGTCCTCAATCTTCCCGGCGAATGACACAAATCCGTCAAGGGTAAAGCTTTTCACCATGCGTTTCATTTCCGCCTTCTTGGGGCCGTCCCCGACAAAAAGCATATGGAAACCGCATCCCCTCTGTTTAAGCAGTGCCATCGCCTCGATGATCATCTTTACGTTCTTCTGCCAGATATGCTGCCCCACAAATAAAAACAGCGGCACATGGGGATCGATGTGAAGCCTTCCCTCCACCGCCCGGTTCGTTTGCTCCGACGGCCAACGCTGCGCAAAGTCGGTCGCGTTGCCAGCGATGCGGATCTCTTTGCGGTACCCGTATTCTCGCAGCGTATCCGCGCAGCCTTCGTTGACGGACCACACCTCGTCTGCGGATTCATAAAACTCAACGATCCTTGAAATCACGCCGTCTACGATGACATCCGATTTCAACGACTCTTTAAAATCATCCCGGTACTTTGAGTGAAAGGTCGCGACAACGGGAATGCCCTTCTTCCTTGCGATACTTCTCGCCGCGAACCCCGAACCGAAAGGGCTGTGCGCGTGCACGATATCAAACGGTATCTTCTTGATATCGTGCCAGACCTGCGCGTCCATCTGCGGCAGCCCGAAGCGGTATTCATTGCGCGTCGGCACCGGCACCGACAAATACCGATATACTTCAAAGCCGTAATCATCCTGCGCCTCAGGATGATACGGCGTCACCACACAGCACCTGCCGTATTTTTTGTTCAGCCAGTACGCGTAATTCTTCACCACGTTGGCGACGCCGTCCGTAACGGGCGGAAAAGACTCGTTGAACTGCCCAATTGTAATACTCATTCGATGCTAAGCCTCCCGCACACAGCGGAATCCATAAGGCAAAAATAAGCCTCTGCTTAGTATCTGATTAATTTTGGTTTATTTGCGGTGATGTCTGCGATAAAAAAAAGATACCCCCTGTATCAAAAAGGTTTGTTATACTGCCCCGCAGCGCTGTTAAATGCATTCCTCGCGCGATTCTTTTTCGGCGAGTTCCAGCATCTCCTTGAGTATATTCTCAGCAGCATCCGGTTTGCTTAGGCCTTTGGCTTTAGCGCTCATCCTCTTTAATCTCTCAGAATCATTGATTAAATCTTTGACGACCAGATTGATACTTTTTGGATTCTTAATATAGATTCCGGCACCACCATTCACGATAAACCGGGTGTTTCCATCCTCCTGGCCGGGCGTGGGCCTGATGACCAGTATTGGCAGCCCGATGGTGATCGCCTCGGTTATCGTCAATCCTCCGGCTTTCGATACAAGCAAGTCCGCCGCGCCCATGTATTCTTCCACATTATCGACAAAAGTCATGACCTTTCCTTTCAAATTCATCTGCGTGAAAGCTTCGGATATATCCCCGGCCAGCTTTTCGTTATGGCCTGTAACCACCAGCAGATAGATCCGATCCCTCAATTCGGCCAACGACTTCAATATTTCCAAAAACGGCCCGGTAGCCGTTCCTCCGCTCATCAACAACAGCACATTTTCTTCAGCGCCAATCTTGAGCTTTTTTCTTAATTCCGCTTTGTCGAACTCTTTATAAAATTCTTTCCTTACCGGGATGCCCGAAACCACAACCCTGCTTTCGTCCACCCCGCATTTCTTCATATCCTTCAGCATCTGTTTGCACGCAATAAACACCTTGCTGTTATTCGGGTAAACCCACATGGAATTGAAGTCATAATCGGTAATCACCACCCCATTGGGGACAGGATAATTCCGATACATCCACGAAGACAGCATTGCCGGTATATAATGCGTTGAGAGTATCATATCAGGCTTGTACTGTTCCATTACCTCCGCGTATTCTTTGACGTTAAATGTTTCTCCCACTTTTTTAAGCTTTTCGTTGGGTTTGTTAAAGCCGTAATATGCCCATTTGTTTAAAAACGGAAAGTACTTGACCATCCAATGATATCCTCTTTGAACCGACTTTGTTAATTTCGGGTCGATACAATCCAAATAGTTCAAATGATATACTTCGCAGTCAAATTTATCGCGGCATGTTGCAGCCAACGCTTCCCCCGCCTTTAAATGGCCTGACCCAAAAGGCATCGACAATATCAACAGCCTTTTTCTATCGTTATTCGATTCTATCATAAATTTCTTAGTTTTCGGGCGCATAACCTTACGATCCCTCGTCAATTATTGGAATTAAGGCAAAGTAAACCATCCCTGCCTTCATTATAAACTGCAGAGATGGGTGTAAACATTATAGCCGTTTTCGCTGAATGATTGCTGTCAGTCGATCACTTCATCAATCAGCGTCTTCAGTTCGTCATCTCCCTTACGGGAGTTGTCCGCCGCATTCTTAGTGTCATCCCCGTCGTACAGCCAAGAGTAATCGTCGTATCGCGGTTTATAAGCCGTATCCGCCTCATCGTCGCCCAAGATGTCGCCATCCTGCTCCTCAAGTTCGCTGAGCGCTTTGTTGATCTCGTTGAGCGCCATAAAGCCCTTTTCAGACTCCGGCATTTCGCTGGAAACCTTCGGTGTCTCATCGGATGGCGTCTCGCTCATTTCGAGCATGTCCGTTTCCCGCGCGCCAACCGGTTTCCCGCCTTGCGGATCATCAGCCGGCTCCGTTTCCTGCGCTTCTTCGATCACGCCGATACTCTTCAAGCCGTCTTCCACGTCGGTGCCGATACGCCGCGTCGCCTCCGCGCTGATGCCGCCCGGCGCTTCCGGTTCGCCGAAATAGCTGCGGTATGCCTTATCGAACGAAGCCGCCTGCGAATTGATCATATTCGCGAAGTTCTCGGCAAACTGCGATGCGAACGCCTTGATCTCATCCAACCGCTTTTCGGCTTCGGAGACCTCGGTCACCGTCTGCTCCGCGCGGCGGCGCGCCGTGGTCTGAGCGCTGTCGATGATGAGTTCCGCCTTGCGCGCGGCTTCGGCCAGCATGCGCTCCGAGCTTTTCTGTGCGGAAACCAGTGTATTCATAATGGTTTCCTCGGTTTCGCTCATCCTGCCCAGCTTGTCGTTAGCGACAGCAAGCGCGCTTTTCAGCGCCTCGTTTTCGCTTTGGAGCGCTTTAAACTCGTCGATAATCTGATCCAGAAAGCGATCGACCTCGTCCTCGTCATATCCCTTGAAAGACCGCTTAAACGTCTTTTCGAGTATATCCTTGATCGTCAACGGCACGGCAACGTCTCCTTTCGCAAACACTCAGTAGTAAAAGTATCCCCGTTCGCGGGCTGACTATGCGGACTTAAGGCCGCCGGTTCACTCATGCCTTCTGAAGCCGTCCCGGCTGCTGCGCTCGTCGATGCTCTGCGATACATCCACGTTCGGAGGCGCAACCACGAATATACTGCGCGCCACCTTTTTGATATCGCCATTCAGCGAGTATACCGCGCCGCCCACAAAATCGAGTATGCGCTGCCCAAGTTCCACATCCAACTCGTCTAAATTCATAATCACCGGTTTCCTGGCTTTCAGGTTATCGATGATGCTCTCCGCCTCTTCGAGGCTGCACGGCTGAAACAGCAGCATCTGCAAACGCGACGCGCTGGCCGTGCCCGGCATGCTGACTACTTTGCTCTGCTTGCCTCTGCGCGGCCGCTGCTCGGCCTCCTCGTACTCTTCCTCGTAATACTGATCATTTTCATCCATGATCGTATCGTCCTCACAAACTTCCTCTTCCAGGCCAACCGCATTTAAAAAACGGTCAATAACGCCCTTCTTAGCCATGGTGTGTAACCCCCTAAAAATGTTGATTTGACCTCGCTCCAAACACGGCCGTACCAATCCGCACCATATTTGAGCCTTCATCAATTGCAGCTTCGAAGTCGTCCGACATTCCCATCGACAAATATACAAAGGGCTGATTTGGGGTAACACTACCAAAGCGGTCATAGAGCGTTTTCATCTTAGCGAAGTACCGTCTGTTATCGTCCGCATGCAGCGCCGGCGGCGGTATCGCCATCAGCCCTTTTACGCGAACGCTCCTCAAAACAGACAGCTGCTCTAAAAACCGTTCCAGTTCTTCTTCAGCCACGCCGGCTTTCGTCGGCTCCTTTGCGATATTGATCTGGATCAGCGCATCAAGCGTCGTGCCTTTCTTTTCGCACTGCTTACTGAGCTCAATCGCCAATTCCAGCCTGTCGAGAGAGTGAAGCAAAAATACGCCGCCATCGGTAATGTATTTTGCCTTATTGCGCTGCAACGGCCCGATGATATGCCAGATGACAGAATCCCCAATAACCTCACGTTTTTTCAGGTATTCCTGCACCCGGTTCTCGCCGAAATTCATGATGCCGGCCTTTGCGGCCTGTACAACATTTTCGGCGCCCACCGTTTTGCTGACCGCGACAAGCACAATATCGCTAAGTTTCCTTCCCGACTTTCTCGCGCAAAAATCCATCCTTTCTTCAATAATTCTTATGTTATCCTCTATTGAAG
>CAYNFL010000094.1:0-7289 GCA_964396465.1 uncultured Christensenellaceae bacterium | reverse complement strand
TCCTGCTGGAACTTGATTAGCGCTTTTTCGGTTCCCAAGCCGAAGTAACCGTCAATCTTTTCAATTTTATAGCCCAGTGCATCCAGCATAAACTGTATGCGCACCACGCGATCCTCCACCTTGCAGCCGTACTGCGCGTATTTATACACCCGCTCAAACAGTTGGGGCGGGATATCGCCGCCGCGCGTACGTCCCCTGTAAGCGTGGCGGTAAAAGTAATGCCCGCTGATTTCTCCGTAGTAAGTATGGCTGCCCCAGTTCTGGCCTTTCAGGCTGCTGAATTTACTCGATGCGCGGAAATAATACACATCCTGCGGCACCACCCACAGCTCGTAGTCGAGCACCCAGCGCGCCGCAGAGATACACGCTGATGGCGTCGGTGCGTTTGGATCATATGCGAACTGTCCCGGCGCCGTCACGACTTCTTTGATCGTTCTCCCGAACCGGCCGGGACACAGCACACGGTTCATTATCACGTTGCCTACCGCGATTTTGCCGTTGCGCGTCTGTCCGCGCGCTTCCTTATATATCACTTGCGCGAGCATTTTGAGCTCTTCCTGCGTATATTCGTAATGGTTGTTTGAATAGCTGTAGTACTTGTCCGCTTCAACGACATAGAACTTGAGCAGTTCATCCATATCGATCGGTTGATCGGAGGGTTCCGGTTTCGTCGTCGGTACGGGCGTCGGAGACGCGGTGGGCGTGGGCGTCGCCGCGGCAGCAATCGCGGTTGAAGCAATACCCGTGCCGTCGCTAACGCTTTCACTTAAACCGGCATTCATTATCGCCGTATTGGCGGGCGCCGCGGCACCGCCCGGAACCAGAAAAACGAGCAGCATCACGGCCACTACGACAAAGCCCGAACCCGCGTATACGAGTATACGCCTGTTCCTGCGGCCTTTCCTTCCGAGGCGTTTGCGGCTTTCCGCAAATTCCAACGCGGCTGCTTTACCTTTGCTTTTTTTATTCGGTGACGCAAATAATCCCAGCACCCGCGCGGCGGTACTGTGAAGCGCGCTGACCAGCGTAAGCCCTTTGCGTTTTTTTACGGGCGCTCTCTTTTCCTCTGCCAAAGCTGCTTCCGTAAAAGCGGGTATTTCGCTCTGCAATGTTTCGCTTAGCGCCGGGATTGCCGTTACCTCGGGCATGGCGGAAACATCCGGCGTATCTTCCAGCCCTTCCTCATGTGAAAACTCTTCAAACGAAGCGACATCTTCAACTTCATCCTTTTTCACTTTGGAAAGCTTGACCCTTTTGGGCGGCGTCGGCTTTTTCCCCTTGCGTTTTAAATTTTTAAGCAGGGAAATCCCCGGTTTTTTCACCATGCGCATGCTCCTGTATTGATACTGAGTAAACGTCGGTTGCGTCAATACGCTGATTGAGTATACTGCTTATGAGTATTACTATCATACTCGTTTTTACGAATAAAGTCAATTCGTTTGTAACACTTTTGTAACATTTAGTAATTTAGTAGCGTTGTTTCCAACCGCCGATCAAGCTGCTCGTCGATGTGTTCTTTTGTCGCGGTTTTGCCCGGAGCCTCTCCGTGCAGCCGCAGTACAGGCAGCAGTTGCCCGCCTTTCCTTCGAATTGTTTCGCAAAGCTTGTCCGTTCCCCGAAACGACTTTTTCTGAGGATTGGGATCAGCCTGAACCGAAAACAGCATGATTTGCTTCCCGGCCGGGTTCATCTCGTGTACGAACCTGTTGACCGCGGGCGCAGGGCTGCTGGCCCACAAAGGCGTACCGATCAAAATGCGCTCGTATTCGCTCAACCGGCCTGCGAAGGTATCCTGCACACGGCTTTTGAGGCGAAATACAGCGGAAAAACCTTCTGACATGAACGCCCATGGCGATTTGCCGCGCTGTTTTCTTTCCTTCATCTCAAATACGTCGGCATCCACGCGCTCCGCGATGGCGTGCGCCGCCACGCGCGTACTCCCGTTCAGAGAATAAAATACGACCGCCGTTTTCAAACTCAACACTCCTTGCCGTTATTATATCGCCAGCGCCGACTCCTTAATGCCCAGCGCCTTCGACGCGATCTCGCGGATACCGCCGCGCGCCTCCTCACCGCAGCCCGAACGGTACAGGAACGCGTCGATGCCCAAAAAAGCAATGGCGGCGCATATGCTTGGGTACTTCACGCGGAAATACCCTTGGCTGATGCCTTCGAACACGGCTTCCTCAAGCAGCGGGTAAAGCGCCTTCATGCGCTCCTCGCTGACGACCGCCAAGTACCATTCCGCAGCGTCGCCCTTAAAGTATGTACGCGTTTCGCCGCACATATCGCACTGTTCCATCAATGCGCCGATGTAATACTCGACGCGCGAGAGCGCGTCCTTCATCGTATCCATCTGCTCCTTAAGCTTGTTGCGGTATTCCGTAAGCTGCGATGCGAGTATATGGCGCACGATGTACTGCTTGCTTTCAAAGTGGTAGAAAAAAGTCCCCTTTGCGACGCCCGCGAGCGCGCATATCTCCTCCACGGGCGTTTCATCAAAGCCCTTTTCCGAGAACAGCGTGCGCGCACTGCTCAATATCAGCATTCTGGTTGCCCTGTCACCCGACATTGATCTCCTCCTGTCCGGCCAAAGGCCGTGTTTTATACCTGAGTATCGACCAAAGTCAGGTTTTATATACCTTATACGATGTAAAGCCGCGGCTGCCTGCGAGATGAGAATACGCGAAAACAATATGAAAGTCAAACACAGCATCACAACCGCAGCACCAAAAAAACAGTGTTCCCATCCATGCGGCAGCACTGCGTCTCACGGTTTCATTGCGCCTGAGCGCCGTACCCGCACGTTTATTCATAGCCTACCGAATCGTTCCCGCTGAGCTGCAATTCGTTTTTGAGCGCAACCTCGACCTGATCCGCCGGCATCGGCCTGTAGTAATAGTACCCCTGCACTTCGTCGCACATTTTCTGGCTCAAATAGTTCAGCTGCGACTCCGTCTCCACACCCTCGGCAATCACGCTGAGCCCCATATTCTTTGCCAGATTGATGATCACCTTAGTGATCGCCTTGTCCTTGCTGGTGCCGTCGATACCGCGCACGAACTGGATATCCATTTTAATGCGGTCCACCGGCAGCATTTTCAATCGGCTCAGCGAGGAATACTCGGTGCCAAAATCGTCGATGGACAGCGTAACACCCAAATTTTTAAGCCGTCCGAGCAGATCTATGATATAGTCTGCCTCCTTCGTGGCGACGCTTTCGGTGATCTCCAGCTCCAGCAACGCGGGATCAAGCCCCGTTTCCTCAAGCGCATCCTTAATGATATCCTGCAGCTTCGGATTACGCAGCTGTACGATCGACAGGTTCACGGCCACGCGCACGGGCGGCAGCCCCATCGCCTGCCAGCGCATGTTCTGTGCGCACGCCTCGCGCAGCGTCCATTCACCGATGGAGTTGATAAGGCCGGTCTGTTCGGCAAGCGGTATGAACCTGCCGGGGCTGATCAAGCCGTGCTCAGGGCTTTTCCACCGCAGCAGCGCCTCGAGGCCATTGATCTTCTTTGTTTGCAGGCACACCTGCGGCTGATAGTAGATAACGAATTCGTTGCGCGTCATCGCGCGGTACAGGCTGGAAGTCAGCGCGATGTTGCTGTTCATCGTCTCCTTCATCTCGTTGGAGCACATCGCGTACCGGTTCTTGCCCATCTCCTTCGCGCTGTACATCGCGATATCGGCGTTCTTGATCAGTTTTTCCGCGTCGCACCCGTCCACCGGGTACATCGCGATTCCCGCGCTGGCCGTGATATAGAACTCCTGCCCCTTCAGCCCGAACGGGCTGCTGAATTGCGCCATGATGTTTTTTACTACCTTTTCGATATCGTTCTCACTTGTGATATTCGTAATCAGCATCAGGAATTCGTCGCCGCCGAAGCGTGATACCGTATCCGAACGACGCACGGAATCTTTAAGCCGCCCCGCAATCGTTTTGAGCAGCTCATCACCACGTTCGTGGCCCACCGTATCGTTCACGGATTTGAAGGAATCCAAATCGAGGAATACCACGCCAAGATATCTGCCGGTGCGCTCGGCTTGCAGCAACGCCTGCGTAAGCCTGTCCTTGAACAGCAATCGGTTGGGCAGCCCGGTCAAATGGTCGAAATATGCCAGATAATTGATTTCCTGTTCCGCTTCTACCTTTATAAGCGCTTCGGTGAGTGTGTTGGCCAGCACTCTTAAAAGGCTGATATGTTCCTCGCGCCATTCACGCACGTTTCTGATGTTGACAAAGCTTAAAAAACCGAGCACCGACGGGCCGTTCACAACCGGGATGCTGATAAACGACCGGCAAGGTTCGTTCATCAGGTATATGCAGCCGCCGTCCATGCGTTCGGGTAGCTTCGCCGCGTCGGAAATCTGAACCGTATCCTGTTGCAATATCCGGTCTACCCACCAAGGGCGCTCACTTGCGGCCAATGACCGGTGAATGCTTTTTGACCATCCCCCGCCCTCCGGCCGCCACACATGCTCACAGCTTATTTCCCCGCTTTTTTGATCGAAAAGGCAGGCGTACGCCCTGTCCGTTTCAAAAAAACTTCCCGCCCTTGTCAGCAGGCTGGCGATCTTTTCATTGATGTTGTTTTGGTTCGCGGTAACGAAATCCGTCGATATCTCTGAAACCAGCTTTTGCAGTTCTATCTGCTGTGCGATCTGCTTGAGCCTTGCGGTATAAATCCTGTTGACATAAAATGCGAGTCCGATGCCGATCGCGAATATTCCGATACGCGTGGCGAACGTGATATCGTCAACCATAATCGGTTTCTGCGGAGAGAGTACCCAAACCACAATCTGTGTCAGTATAATCAGAAATGCAACGGTACGCAGCACAACGCGTTTATTGAACACGAGCGATATGATGATCAGCAGAAATGGGAACGCCCACACCGTAATGCTGCCGAATTGCAGATAGCACAGCGTAATGATGGGGATTGATACCGAAAGCCCCAATATATTAATAAAATCCTTTTGTCGGTTGCTCAAATTCAGACGATTGACGATATTGATACCCACTCCGGCCAGCATAAGGGAGGCGCTCAGCGCCAGAGTCAGCCATAATATACCGTTTTGGTTCATCACGTACTGCGTTATAAAAACCAGCGCCGAACCGGCCGCAAGCGAAATCGTGATATACCGGTACAGCTTCTTACGTGTCGCATCGCTGAGTATTTCCTCATTGGTGTTAATATTCTGCAGATTCAGTATCCCGTATCGTTTCATCAACAAATACAACGTGATAATGGGGATCAGTATAAAAACCGGCCCCATCTGCGGAATCTTATCCGTCAGCAGCGCGTTTGCCGCCATATCGGTCGCGGTGCCCAGTGCCAGCGCCGTAAAAAACGATATCAATATCGCCCCGAATTGTTTCTTTACATTCTGATCCGAAGAATTCCGGCGCCATAGCCATACCCGCACGAGGCAAACGACCGTATAACCGATGTAATATGCCATGTACAGTATGTCCCAGATGTTGTTTTCGGCCACATTGGTCCAACCCATTTTGGTATATATCATGATGAACGGCGTGGGATTCAAAGTATTCGGGATTGCAAAAATGAGTATGTTCACAGCCGCCGGAAGATAGAGCAGCGCAACCAGCCACCATTTTTTCAGTAACGCCTTTCCTCCGGTCAGCGCGATGGTGAAATGCAGCAGCAGACTGAAGAAAGTACCCCAGCCCAAAGCAGCGATGCGGCGCCAAATGACGCTGGCCTGCACGGTATCCGCAGACAATGCGAGCCCCAAGCCCAGCGCCCATATTGAAAGCGCAATCGTATTCGCGAAAAACATCCTGTTCTCCTGCGCGTTTTGCTTAACGCGCAGCAAATATGTTCCAAACATTGCGCTGATACCGGCAGTAACAACAAATACTGCTGAAAATATCTCCGGCAACTGAGGCATGATATAAGATCCCCTTCTAATTACAGCTAATAGATCCCTTATATTTGTAATATCGGGTTTTTATATAGTGTTAGTTAACAGCAATGTGAAAAGCAAGCGGTATTGACACGTTTTAATATTTGAATCTAAAAAACCCCGGGCTTTCTAAAAACCCGGGGCGTCTGATCAATCGATGTTCTGGTTCTTCCTGCCTACGCGCAGGCGCACCATGGCGCGGGCCAGCGATATCTGGCTGCGCGTATATTCCTGGCGGCTCTGCTGCTGCCGCATCCGCTCCTCCGCACGCTCCTTGGCCTCCTGCGCGCGCATGATGTCGATCTCCTCCGGCCATTCGACCGCCTGCGAGAATATGATCGTCTCATCAGGGCGCACCTCCACGAAGCCCTCGGAGGTGGTGCATACCGCCCACTCGCCGCCGATACACAGCTTCATCTCGCCGACGCTTAAGGCCGCGACCATAGGTTCGTGCAGCCGCTGTATGCTCATCTGCCCGTCTGGCGTGGGGATGATTACGCTCTCCACCTCGCCGCGGAAGAACTCGCGCTCGGGCGTAATAATTTCAAGCATGTAATTGGCAGGCATGCGCTTTCTCCTTTACGACGCTTTGGCGGCCTTGGCCCGGACATCCTCGATGTCGCCCGCCATAAAAAACGCCGCCTCGGGAAGGTCGTCCGCCTCGCCGTCCACGATCGTCCTGAAACTTTCAATCGTTCGGCTCAGCGGCACGTATTTACCCGGTATGCCGGAGAACACCTCCGCGACAGACATGGGCTGAGACAGGAAACGCTGTATCTTGCGCGCGCGGTAAACGATGGCCTTATCGACATCGGAAAGCTCCTCCATGCCCAGTATCGCGATGATGTCCTGCAACTCGCGATAGCGCTGCAGCACCTCCTGCACGCGGCGCGCCACGTTGTAATGCTGCTCGCCGATGATGCGCGGGTCGAGTATGCGCGAGGTGGAATCGAGCGGGTTGATCGCGGGGTATATGCCCATCTCGGAAATCTGCCTTGACAGCACCGTCGTCGCGTCGAGATGCGAGAACGTCGTCGCGGGCGCGGGATCGGTCAGGTCGTCGGCGGGCACATAGATTGCCTGCACCGAGGTGATCGAGCCGCTCTTGGTGGAAGTGATGCGCTCCTGCAGCGCGCCGAGCTCGCTCGCCAAAGTCGGCTGATAGCCCACAGCCGCGGGAATGCGCCCGAGCAGCGCCGAAACCTCGCTGCCCGCCTGTATAAAACGGTAAATGTTATCGATGAACAGGAGTATATCCTGATGCTCCTCGTCGCGCAGTTCCTCGGCCAATGTGAGCCCGGTCATCGCCACGCGCATACGCGATCCCGGCGGTTCGTTCATCTGCCCGAACGCCA
>CAYNFL010000093.1:0-7310 GCA_964396465.1 uncultured Christensenellaceae bacterium | reverse complement strand
ATGCCCCGGTGGGGCGTTTTTAGCGAGACGGGTTCCGAATGGCAGTTTAAACAGCGCCGATGTAGCTCGGTAGGTAGTCGGATAAGCACGATCCTAGTTCCCTGCCAAAGCGAAAACACCTTGCAGGCGCTCAGGCTGCTGACAAAGTGTCAGCGGCCTTTTTCATTAGGAGAAAGTATGGTAAAATAAAAGAAACTCCGGAGAACACCATGCTGGAAAAAGGATAAAGAAGATGACAATAGGCCTTCGGGCATGAAGGAGATCAAGCAATCCACTACTGATCCCGAGAGCGGCTTTATGCACCGGGATGGCAAGCCCGATCAAGGCAAGAAGATATATGCCCGGCGAAAAGAAACGATCGAAAGAAGATTTGCGGATTCAAAAGAGCTTCACGGGCTACGCTATTGCCGAATGCGCGGACTTGCCAAGGTTTACGAGCAATGTCTGCTCACCGCGGTAGTACAGAACATGAAGAAGATAGCCCTGATACTGGGCGGGCAGTTTTTATCTCATATACGATTTCTCCTACATGGCTTCATTCCACTGCAAGTCTGTCTCGGCTAAACATGCAACGCCCCGTCTTCGCTGAAAACGGGGCGTTTGTCATTAATCTGAAAAACGTGCCATTACGGCATGTTTTTAGCGAGACGGCGTGATAGGGATGCGATAAAACGGAGCTAAAGCTCTGATATTGATGAAAGGGTCTGCGTTTTATTGCACTTAGATTTTAGATAGTATCTCCATCGCCTTCTTTTCTTTTTGAGATATATCAATTAACAGCTTTGACGCATGTTCAATGTATTCAATACTTCCTGTTTCTGCGGTCTTCTTAAACGATGCTGAAACCTTTGTCCATAACGGCGCAATCTCAGCAAACAGATGCCAAGCTCGATGGAGTTCCTCTGTTTTCAGCAGATCATAGCTTTCTTTCAGAAAATCACGGTACATATTCCGGAATAAAGCGCCGCCTGTCCCGCCTTCCTCCATCAGCATTGCTGTTGTATTAAAGCCCTCTTTAATATTTTTACTTTCATGATACCATTGCTTAATCCCCTCGCTGGCTTTTTAATGCTCCCTTATATCCGATATTCTTAATGGGAGGGTTCAGGTAGTCTGCGGCATTCCTTCTGATGGCTGTCACGATTGCGTTTTCCAAATCATAATCTTTGTCTGTGCGTTGTATGGTATAGCTCAAATTGTTTGAAGACATTGGGCCTTTTTCTTTTCGGGCCATCTTCAAACTGACAAGTGATGTTTTCAAGGTACAGCCTTTATGCAAATTCGTGTCTGCTAAATACGCATACAGGTCATCATACCCATACATGGCTACATAATGCCCGGCAAAATGTATTTTGATTGTGAAATAATCAAGGTGATAGGAATCAAGCTTGATACCTACAGCAATGTTCTCATCGATTTTTGTTTTTACATTTTCCCATCCCTTTTTTGAAGACGTTGTTTCCAGCACCTCCAGATAAAGATTCAGATTTCTTGCGATGTTCTGCGTCAAAACGTCTTGCTTGATTCTTCCGCCAAAAAAAGGGTAATCCATCGATTTCATATTCCAAAATATAAACCCCAGCCCCTCTCCAAGGCCGAAAATCATGGGTTCGGACAGCTCAACACCGATTTGATTGAGCAATGCTCCGGTCGCAGTCGTTTCACAATGCTGGCCGGTAAATGGTTTGAAATTTTCGATAATATGTACCATAGCGACTCCTTTTATCGCTTAATGATAACATATGCAATATGACACCTGTATGTCATATTGCATGAAATTCATTTCATTGATGAGGATTTATTAAGATAATAAGCATTATATATAAAAATACACCAATAAGGCATGTCGCTGATTTTATTCAAAAATCCTCTCTATCGCCCGCCTTGCCTGCTCCCGTTCCGATTCGCCATCCAGCGCGAACTCCAGGAAACGGCCATAAAGCGCGCGCTCACGCAGCGTATTGAGCGAATACGTAACGGACTCGGCGTGGTCGAACGCGAGGCCGCCGCTGTTATCGCAGGCGATTTCCTGCATACGGCCGGAAGGGTAAGTAACGACGGGGGAGAGCGTTTCGCAGCCGCGCAGCGTAAAGCAAGCGGTGACGATTCCGCTTTCCTCGGTTTCGGTATACCGCTCAATCGCGAACCACTCCGCCTGCGCCGCGTCGTCGCCCGCGACGGCTTTAAGCCGGTTAAACGGGGCGAAGCCGATGTAACTGACCGTGATCACGCGCTGTCGAGGGTCTCTGCCCGGCGCTCCCCAGACAAAGGCTTGCTCAATGTAGACGCTGGATAGCCCGGTTTCCTCTTTAAGCTCGCGCTGCGCGCTGTCGCGGATGTCCTCGCCGATGTCCACAAAGCCGCCGGGCAGCGCCCAGCAGCCCTTGTACGGGAAGCCGCCGCGCCGTATCAGCAGTATTTTGAGCGTATCGCCGTCCGCGGAGAACAGCGCCGTATCCGCAGCGACCGCGGGGTTTTGGTATTTGGAAGGATCGTATTCGCGCAGGAACCGCGCTTCCTCGTCACCTGATGGAATATATGCCATATGCGTTCTCCTTAATAACAGACTTCCTCGATGACGCCGCCGCCGAGACATTCGTCGCCCATATAGAGCACGGCGTACTGGCCGGGTGTCACCGCACGCTGGCGCTGTTCAAACTCAATCATCTCGCCGCCCTTGCACGGTGTGACGCGTACGCGCTGGTCGGCCTGCCGGTAACGGAACTTCGCGAAGCAATCAAAGCTGCCCTCCGGCCGCGCGCAGATATAGTTGAAGCGCGAGGTGCGCAGCGCTTTTGAGTACAGCGCGTCCGCCTCACCCTGATCTACATAGAGTATGTTGTTTTCCACATCCTTGCCGGTGACGAACCAGCGCTTGTCCGGTGATCCCGCCACGCCGCCGATGCCGAGGCCGCGCCGCTGCCCCAGCGTGTAATAGATGACGCCCTGATGGCGCCCGACAATACGGTTGTCTTTGGTCATGATGTCGCCGGGCTGCGCGGGCAGAAAGCCGGACAGAAAATCGCGGAACCTGCGCTCACCGATGAAGCAGATGCCCGTGGAGTCCTTCTTGTGCGCGACGGACAGGCCGAGCCGCTCCGCGATGGCGCGCACTTCCGTTTTTATCAGGCCTCCCACGGGGAACATCGCGCTGCCCACCTGCTGCGGGGAGAGCATGCATAAAAAATAGGTCTGATCCTTGGAAGCATCGGCGGCTTTGAAAAGCCTGCCGCCCTCCGATCGCGCGTAGTGGCCGGTCGCGAGGCGCTGTGCGCCGAGCTTTTTCGCGTGATCGAGGAACGCGGCGAACTTGATCTCGCTGTT
Organism: uncultured Christensenellaceae bacterium; assembly: GCA_964396465.1. Taxonomy (GTDB): domain Bacteria; phylum Bacillota; class Clostridia; order Christensenellales; family SZUA-584; genus JAEWCC01. The sequence continues at coordinate 3,986 of CAYNFL010000093.1, read as the reverse complement.
GCACAGTACGTCGGGATTGGGTGTGCGCCCGCGCTTATATTCCGAAAGGAAGTACGAAAATACGCGCTCCTGATACTCCCGCTCGAAGTTGACGGTATAGTAAGGAATGCCAAGCGCACCACAGATGGATTTGACATCCTCGTAATCCGCCGCGGCGCTGCAGCCAAGGCCGTCGTCCTGCCAGTTTTTCATAAACACGCCGACCACATCGTACCCCTGCTCTTTGAGCAGGTGCGCCGCGACGGCGCTGTCCACACCGCCGGACATGCCGCACACGACGCGTTTCTTTGCGTTCTCTCTCATGCGCCCATTATACTGTCGCCGTATGCGGATTGGCAAGCGCGGCAGCGTCCATTGCGGCGCGGGTTTTGTCGAATTCCGCCGCGAATGCGCATTTCCTGCGTCCGATTTTTCAGGCCGAAAAGGGCGAGTTATCCACCAATGATGGTGGATAACCTGCGAAAAGTGGTGGATAAACGAACATTTGACGCATAGAAAGTATATTCGTCATACCATATATTGACGGTGCAAGCAGCGGGAAACGTACCGCGCAATTGAATTGTTCACCGGTGTGGATAAAAAATAAAAGCCGTACGGCCGTGCGCTCATTTGAGCCCATAGGAACGGGCTGCGACATTCACCAAATAATGAACGATAAAAAATTCTTGGCGGATATGCGTTTAAAAGAGCGCTGATCGGTGTATATCAATCGTGACAGTACTTTTGCAATCGTCTCAGGTTTATCCTCCGTACAGGAATCATCCCAAAACTGCCCGGCCTAGCCGGGTTTTTTTTACCCCGAGATGATCCGGCTGGCCATCACGGTAATGTCGTCGGCGGGGGGCTGCCCGCAAAGCGCCTTGGCCAGTATCGCGTCGGCGGTTTCCTGTGCGTTCTCCTTGGGAATGTCGGAGAACCAGTCGGCGGCGTCTCCTTTGATTGCTGCGGACGCGCCGTCGCTCATCATCACGATCATGTCGCCCTTGCAAAGCGTCATCTGCGTGCTGACGGGCGTTACCTCCTCCAAAATGCCCAGCGGCGGAGAGCCCGGCGGGATGGTCAGCACATCGCCGCCCGCAAACACGTAGGAGCTTTCCGCGCCGATCTTGGTAAAGGCTGCACTGCCCGTATTGAGGTTAAGCATGCACAGATCGACCGTGGCGAACATCTCCTCGCCCTCGCGCAGCAGCAGCAGTCGGTTGATCGTATCGAACACCACGCTGTCGTCAAAGCCCGCTTGAAAAAAGTTTTCCGCGAGCGATACCGTCGCCGCGCTTTCCTTCTGCGCGGAAGGGCCGCTGCCCATGCCGTCGCTGATCATCAGCATGTAGCGCCCGTTTTTAAGCCCCTGAAACGAGTGGCTGTCGCCCGAAACCTCGCCCATAGATGCGCGCGCGATGCCAGTGAGCACGCCGAAGCGGTGCGCCTGCGCAAACCGCAGCGTGCAGGTTTTCTGCGTGCTGCAGCCCGCCTGCCCGAGCCGCTCCATGCGCACGCCGCACGCGGTGCTCACCGCGCGCTCCGCGTTGCGCCTGCAGTCCTGATCCCGCCTGCAGCCCTTCACCTTAATTTCGACGCCGAGGCCGCCGCCTGCGTTTTCGGCGCAGACCTCGCGCACGCGTATGCCCGATGCGTCAAGCGATGCGGCTATCCTTTCCTCCACGCTTTCAAGGAACGAAAACCCCGTATCCATCTCGCGGCCGATATCGCAGACGACTTGGGCGATGCCGGAGAGCTGCTTGCCGGTGATTTCACGTGCTGCGACGACCTTCCTTTTCCACCGCACGTTGAGCAGGTACGAACCGAATATGTTTTCCGCCGCGCTCAGTATACCCTGTAAATTGAAGCATTTCTTCGCGAACTGCGCGTCGATGTCGGCGGCGCAAAGCGCGCCTTTTTTCTCGAATACGGTGAACATTTTGTAGAAAACCTGATAGGTGTTTAAAAAATCCTTGCTCCAGCAGCTTTTACGGAACACGCAGTTTTTACATGCGCTTTCCGCGACAACGGACAGCACGTCCGTAATGTCGTCAGGGTCTGCGTTCTGCGCCGCGTCGCCCGAAAACATGTCGCCTGTCTGTGCGAACACCGCGGAAACCTCCTTTAGCCGCTGCACCGTAAGCTCGCGCAGACGCTTCTCGTGCAGGCCGTAATCGTATTCGCGGCGCGTCTGCACGTTGAGGTATTTTCCGGCGAACACGAAAAGCCGTTTCGGCAGCGCGACGAATACCGCACATGCGATGGATGCTTCGATGAGCCGCAGGTATAGCGCGGGCGCGCTGTAAAACGCCAGTATGAACAGCAGGCATATCAACACAAACGAGACCGAAGCGCCGGCCTTTTTGAGCCGCCGCATGAGCCCTGCGACCATGCCGGATATGCCGAGCATGCCGATCAATACCACCTCCGACGATATGCCGAGGCATAGCGCGAGGCCGAGCGCGAGGCCGACCCCCGCGCCCGTCGCCGCCCCGCCCGCGAACGCCGCGAATAGCACGAGCAGCTCCGCGACGATGTTGGCGGCATATACGCCGCGCACGCTGAGCGGGCCGGTTATGCACACGAGCGTGAGTGCGCCGAACGCGAGGCATACCGTCTCTTCCGTGGAAAACACGCTGCGCCGCTTGTGGACGAACAGTATATTGAGTATATTGTGCAGCACGTAAACCAGCACGAGCGCGATGAGGCATTCGAGCACTGCCGTTGTGAATACCGTGAGGCTCTGGGTTCGAAATATTGCGGTGGCTGCGGCATACGCGCTTAATAGCGCCATCAGCGCCATCCAGCGACGAACCTGCCTGCGCACCACGAGCAGCACTGCGCACACGATGAGCGATACGGTGACGACGTAAAGCGGCTCGGCAACGAAGAGCGAACCCAAGGCGACGCCGGCGGCGGCAAACAGCGTCTCAGGCCGTTTTGACAAAAAGCAGGCGGCAATAAAAGCGGGCCCAAACGGGCAGACACAGGAGAGCAGCTGTATACGGCCGAGCAGGAAACCCATTGCGAGGAATGACGCCATCAGTATGAGTTTTTTCGGCAGGCTTAATGAGCGGGTGACTTGGGAAGCGGCGCTGACGGACACGGAATACTCCTCCAATTAAAGGTTGTTTTCTCATTATAAACAGCCCGGATATAAAACATTGTCGCTCTGCGCGCGTGCCGAAAGGAACATTTGCCGATACCGCGAAAAAAATAGGGCGACGGCGTGTATATTTTTCTGACTTTTTGCATATACTTATTGGTTTGTGCTTGCGCAAAATTTTCTAAGCGGTTATGATTACCATGGGTGAATTTGTTTGCTTTGCAGCACGATATGGTTATAATAAAGGGGGCGCAAAGAGGCAGGCGCTGTTCGGTTGCGTTTTGCCGCTCCCGTAACGGAGAATATATTAATTAAAAGGAGATACAGGTATGTTTATAATCGAGGAAGTCATAGGCCGCGAAGTGCTGGATTCAAGGGGCAACCCCACGGTCGAGGTCGAGGTTACGCTGGAGGGCGGCGCGGTCGGGCGCGCGGCGGTTCCTTCGGGCGCTTCCACGGGCGCGTTTGAAGCGGTGGAGCTGCGCGACGGCGACAAGGGGCGTTATCTCGGCAAGGGCGTAGAAAAAGCGGTCGAAAACGTCAACACGGATATCGCTGAGGAGATCGAGGGCATGTGGGCGCTCGATCAAGTCGCGATTGATCAGGCGATGATCGATTTGGACGGCACGGAAAACAAGGCCAAGCTGGGCGCGAACGCGGTCCTCGGCGTATCGCTGGCTGTGGCCAAGGCGGCCGCGATACAGTCGGATGTCCCGCTTTATAAATACATCGGCGGCTGCAACGCCAAGACGCTGCCGGTTCCCATGATGAACATACTAAACGGCGGCAAGCACGCCGACAACAGCGTCAACATTCAGGAGTTCATGATTATGCCGGTGGGCGCGGAGAGCTTCCGCGAGTGCCTGCGCATGAGCGCCGAGGTGTTTCATAACTTAAAAAA
>CAYNFL010000092.1:0-7333 GCA_964396465.1 uncultured Christensenellaceae bacterium | reverse complement strand
GGATGATGCCGATTCCGCCCTCCCGCGCGATCGCGATGGCCAGCCGGGCTTCCGTCACCGTATCCATCGCCGCGCTTAAAATCGGGATGTTGAGCTGTAGTTTCTTCGTGAGCCACGTTTTGACGTTGACCTCGGACGGTACGATGACGCTTTTTTGCGGTACGAGCAGCACATCGTCAAACGTCAGGCCTTCGGTGATTCCCTGCATAACAATTCCCGCCTTTCTTTAAGATATAAAACGTATTTTCTCAATATTAAATGCTGCGCCCCGCAATGTCAACACCGGCGCGGAAAGCTTCGTCGATATAAAAAAGGCCGCCATAATTCTGGCAGCCTTCAGCGCCGCTTTTGCGTCACCCGCGGATAAATTCTCCCACCGCTTTGTCGGCCTTGCGGATATGCAGCGAGAGCCAGTTGGTGAGCTTCGCGCCGACGAGCGCCCTCGTTGCGACGGTAAATCCGTTCTCCTTGATGTCTTTGCTGAGCGCTTGCACATCCTTCATAAAATCGTCGTGCAGCTTTTTGTGCTCCGTATACAGCGGATAATGGTGCTTTACCTGCAGCGCTTCCTCGTCGCGGAAGTGCGTCACTACATAGTCCCCCAGAAACGCGAGCATATCCAGCACCTTTTGTTGGCTGTCGCCTTCCATCGATTCGAAAAATACGTTCATGCGCCGGATCAACTCCTTATGCTGATCGTCGATCGCTTCCACTTCTATCGAGAGGTCCGGTGTCCATTCCATATGCATCCTCCATAACCGTTGATAAGGTTAATATCGGATGAACAGCGTCGGCAGTTGAATGGGTTATTATGGAGCGGTTCCATCATTGCGAACGCTCGCTCGCGTGGTGCCTGCATCACCCTTCCGGCGCGCGCCGCCTCCTCACAGGAGAGGCTGATTCGTTACGTTTGTGGTATACTTGCGGTATGAAGAAAAAGATCATCGTCATTTCGGCGTTGCTGCTTTCGACGCTGCTCATATTCTGGTCCTTCTACCCGCTGCGCAGCTACGCCGTGATGGGCGTGTATTCAGGCCGGCACAGCCGCGAGAGCGTGATGAAGCAGCACGGTTTCTCAGTCGATATCCCGGCGGGGCAGGGCTGGTACCCCTTCATGCTCACCTACAACGCGGACGGATTTGCGGCATGGTCGGGCATCGACGCGGATATGTCGGTACTCTACGATTTCGGCGCGTTTGACTTTTCCTCGCGCACATCGGCGATATACGATACGGAAAGCGACAAGTACTGCGCGTTCTACGGCGCGTACGTGCTGCACAAGGACGGGGGCGTATTCGGCTTTGCGGATGGCGGAACGCCGGATATGGGTGAGATTTCGCTCGCTGTCGAATACGACTATACGCAGCTCGTAATCGCCGGTTTCGGCTGCGGCTCCCCGGAGTTTCATGTGGACAGTTACGGTATTCAAACGGGCATGAGCCGCGCGGGCAGCGGCGGCTGGACGCGCATCGACGCCACTATCACCGCGAACGGCGTTGCGCATAATTATGAGAAAAGCAAAACGGCTTATTTGCAGTATGGCCCGCCCACAAGCGCGGTAAAAGAGGACTTCGCCGTAACCGCGCTGCGCGGAAGGTTATATCTGAAATACTTTGAGGAATACGATTGTACGGTGATGCTGTACGCCATCGCGCGTTCTTCTGCCGCGGTGGAAAAATGCGACTTAGAGCTGCTGGACAAAGCGGCAATATCGCCGCTAAAGCAGTGACGCGATCTCGGATACCGCGAGGCCGATGAGCTCCGCGGCGGTTAGGCTCTCCGCGCCCGCGATAATGAGGTTGCAGCGCGATATTGGTACGAGTATCTTCTTTGCGGGGCTTTCGGATATTGCTCTGGCCATGCGCGGCGTGATTTCGCCCATCATGCCGCACGACGCGATGATGCCGACACCGCCCACGATCACGTCGGCGCTGCGCGCGTTGAAGCACACGGCGTTCTCTCCCGTGGCGCAATCGTGCGCTCCGGCCTTTTTCATCGCGGTGGTCGCGGCGATATTCGCGCCTGTCGCGACGATGCGCGCGCGGCCTTCATATTTTTCGACGAGCTTTTTAACGAGCGCCGCGCCGATGCCGCCGCCCTGAGCGTCTACCACCAATACATTGAGCATGCGTTACGCCCCCCCTTCCCCCCTAAAACGGGCTATCATCAGATTAATCTATCTGAAATTCAACGTCTTAACCCATTCCGCGGTTCTAATGATACAATCCTTGAAATCGGAATGCGGTTCATAGCCGGTTTCATTGTAAACGGAGTTCATATCAATTAAACCATAATCAATTTGAAAGTTGTCCTCTATGTCTCCAAACCGCACTTCAAGACCGGGGTTTAAAATATCCCGAACCTCGAGCAGGATCTCTTTTAATTTTTTTAAGCGCCGATGCCCCAGATAATAATTTTTTCCTTGCGTACTCTTATTTCCAATTTGAAAGAACATCTCCGCCACATCGTCAATATATATCCAATCATGCCAATTATCCGCAGCCACAAGTTTAGGCGGAACGCCGATTAACATGCCATGAATAAAATTATTATGAATACGTCTTGATCTGTCGCCGGGCCCAAAACAGCTGCCGATTATCGCGCAGTTAAAAACAATGTCGTCTTGCGCGAGCGATTTACACATGAAGTCACTTGCAAGTTTAGCGGCTCCATAAATGCAAGCTTTGTATAACATTTCAACTCAACGTTTTGCTTTATAGATGCCGATTATATAGCAGATATGATAAATAAGCAATAATGTGCTCATCAAAAAGTGATTATGCATAAAGGCGTCAACCTTTTCAAATCGCGAAGAAAGCCAAACCTTTCGTTTAAACCGGGTCATATCGGAATTATCACGAAAAAATGCAATGTTTTTATTCTGTAGATAGTTGGGCATGTATTTTTTTATTACACCGTTTAACGCCTTGTATGCCCTGATTTTATTTTTATAGGAATAGTCTATGCATGAAGCATATATACATGAATAGTAATGAAATATAAATTGATATTCATATACAGGATACACGGGAGCCCCGGAAAGTCCCTTTAGTATTTCTGCCAAAGAACCAAAAAGCTCATCGCAAGCGATAACAATTTTAGTATACTCTGCTTTTCTCATCATTGTGCTGGCGGAGTCCGTGTTCATATAATAGCAGTAAAGCGGTTCGCTGATTGGAATAAAACTGTTTACCGGTATTTTTAGGAGAGCGCTCATATAGAAATCCTGAACGGGTTGTCGCATGCTTCTATAATTTTGCGGTTCCATAATACGCCCTGATGCGAATTACAGAACCAAATTGACCGCCTTTGACTAATATCAGCAATTACTCCGTGATCATCGACTGTTTTTAAATCACAGCTCACGCAGTCAGGAAAGTTGTTATTATTTAATACCGCGACAAATTTACTAAGGCAGTCGTTTTCCAGCCAATCGTCGCCATCATGAAACATGATATATTGACCCGAAGCGTTTTCATAGCCTGCGCGCCTACCGACTGAGGGCCGGCTACTTTCATTGGAAATTACAATGATATTCATTTCGGGATTTTCAGCTTTGAACTGATTGATCACATCGAGGCTTTTATCCGGTGATTTGTTGTCAACAAGAATTAATTCAAAGTCTTTATAAGACTGATCCCTGAACGACCCCAGTGTTCGAGGTAGCAGTTTTTCATGCTTATATATTAAAACCGCCACCGAAACCAAAATGTTGTTCATTGTATGTTACCTCCCCAAATTCATGTTGACCGAAAAGGAATTTGAAATAAAAAGTAAATGCATGCTTATCATATTGTGAACTTAAAAATAGTCGTCATGCTCTGAATTCTCATCGCCCAAATAATGTTAATATCTTATATCATCTCGGTTATTGTATTTTATAATTTCCCCCATTGTCAACATAACTTTTTTAAAATGCTGTGTTATGTCCTTTCTCCGGCAGAGTCAGTATTGTTGCTTGAGGTCTGAACACATGCCCTTTTGGTCGCAGTGCGCATTGCCGCGGCGCTCCTGTAGCGACGATGCGCGCGCGGCCTTAATATTTTTCGACGAGCTTTTTGACGCGCGCCCCATTCGCGCTGCTCCACGCGGGCGCATAATAATCCGCCACCTGCAAACGGATCAAAGCGAGCTTTGATCCGATGTGGTAGCGGCGACAGGCACGATAGTTTATTGCGCTGACACCCGCGTTGCGGCAGGGGTAGGCAGTACTTACTGGTTTTCTTCCCACAGCGCGTGGTAGCCCGTGGAGACGCCGACCGCGCCCGCGGAGAGCGCTTCGATGACCTGTCGGCGCTCCGTGATGAGGCCGCCCGCGATGACGGAGGTATCGACCTCGGAGGTGAAGCGGCGCAGCACGTCGGGGATGATGCCCGGCATGAGTTCGACCATGTTGGGGTGGTTTTTGCGCGTGGTTTTTACGGCGTTGTCAAAGGAGGCGCTATCCACGATGAAGAAACGCTGGATGCAAAATACGCCCTGTTCGCGCGCGTATTTAATCAGCGCGGATTTGGTACTGATGACGCCAGAAGGCGATATGCGGTGCTGCACGTAATCGAGCGCTTTTGCGCTTGCGGCAAGGCCGTCGATTAAGTCCATGTGTAAAAAAACGTTGCAGCCCGCGGCGGCGCATAAATCCACCGAGGCTTTGGCGGAGAATATGTCGGTGTTGACGAGGAAAACGGTGGGTATACGAAGGCTAAGCGCCGCGTTTAAACCGCTTTGGCTCTGCACCGCGGCGATGACGGGGTTGTCGCGTATCGTTTCGACATAATCGTGCATGGTTCCCTCCGTTCTTCTTTATTATTATATCATGTGCGCGCGGTATTTACAAAAAATATGCATGATGGTATCATAAACGCGAAAGAGGTGCGTGCCCATGGTGAAAGCATCGGAGTTTTCGTTTACCTCGGCGGACGGCGTGCCGATCGCCGCGTACAAGTGGGCGGCGCCAAAGCCCAGAGCGGTACTGCAGATATCGCATGGCGCGGTGGAGTACGCGATGCGATATGACGCGTTTGCATGCTGGCTCTGCGAACGGGGCATTTCGGTATACGCGGAGGATCATCTGGGCCACGGGAAGACCGCGCAGAGCGACGATGATGTGGGGCATATCTCGGACAGCAAAGGCGCTTTTTTAAAGATTCTGGAGGACATGCATACGCTGGATGGGTGCATGCGCGAAGAGAACCCCGGCCTGCCGGTGTTCATGCTGGGGCACAGCATGGGTTCGTTCTTGGCGCGCCTCTACGCGGTGAAATATGGCGGCAGCTTAAGCGGCGTTATGCTGACCGGCACGGGCGGACGGAGCGCCGCGTACCTTTCGCTGATGATTGCGCTCGCGCGCGCTGTTATGGCATTGCGCGGCGGCGCGCATCGCCCAAGGATGATGGGCAAGCTGTATAAGAAAGAGATGAACGGTACGTTTGAGGGCAATACCGGCAACGAGTTTATTTCTTCGGACCCGGCTGTGGTAGAGACGTACTTTGCGGATCCGCGGTGCGGCAACGCGCTTTCGGCGGAGTACTTTCACGAGATGCTGTGGGGTACGCGCGAAGCGGCAACGAAGAGGTCGATAAGCGCTTTTCCGAAGGAACTGCCGCTGTTTATCGGCGCGGGCGAGTTCGATACGGTTGGTGGCAAAGAACTAAAAGAGGTTAAAAAGGACGCGGCGGTGTACAAAAACGCAGGCGTGAAGGATGTTACATTTAAAATTTATCCCGGCATGCGGCACGAAGTGCTGAACGAAAAGGGCAAGCAGCAGGTCTGGGACGATATGATAAGCTGGCTGGATAGCCATATCAAGGACTGATAGGAGGACGCCTTAAAATGCTCATGGACGCGAGTTATAACGAGAGCGCGGATAAATGGGACGTGCGCCTGTACGGGGAGGTCGATATCTACAACGCCGACAGTCTGAAGACTGAGCTGCGCGCGCTGATTGAGGAAAAGGCCGCCGATCTCGTGATCGACTGCACGAGCCTCAAATACATTGACTCCACAGGATTAGGTGTGCTGGTGAGCGCGCTCAAAAAAGTGCGCGAGGCGGAAAAACAAATCCGCATCGTAAACTTAAAACCTTATATCGCCAAGATATTCACGCTGACGGGGTTGGACAAAATCTTCTCGATTGAGGTGAGCGCGGAGTGAACGATGATGTGATTCGCATGTCCTTCCCCGCAAAGCCCGATTATATCCTTGCGGTACGGCTGGCCGTATCGGCCATTGCGGAGCGCATGGGTTTCGATATCGACGATATTGAGGATATTAAAGTAGCGGGCTCCGAAGGGTGCATACTGTTGCTGTCCTACCGGCCCGAATCGGTCGGGATTTCTATCACCGTCAAGCAGGACGGTATCGGCATGGATCTTAGCGCCATGGCTCCGAAAGGGCGCGAAGAAACGCCTGAGGAGGACTTGAGCCAGTACCTGCTTGAGGCGTTGGTGGACGAGTGCGCTTTCGACCGGCAGGGCGAAATGGTGACGGGTGTGCACCTTTTTAAACAGCGCCGGTAGTTAACGCAATCAGCCTGCCTTGCGGCAGGTTTTTTAAGGATGCGAAATGGGGACAATTGCGGAAGGGACAACCGAACAGCAGCTGTTTGAACGGTATGCGCAGACGCGCGATGACCGCGTGCGTGAGCACATACTAAAAAAATATCTGTATATCGCGGAAATCGTTGCAAAAAAGTTTTCGGGGCGCGGCGTGGAGTACGACGATTTATATCAGGTCGCGTCGCTCGCGCTCATCAAGGCGGTGGACCGCTTTGAGCCGGGGCGCGGCGTCAAGTTCGCGAGTTTTGCGACGCCTACGCTTGTGGGCGAGATCAAAAACTACTTCCGGGATAAAACGCGCATGATCCGGATATCGCGGCGCGACAGCGAGATGATCCGGCATCTGGAGGAAGCGCGCGAGGCGATCTCGCACAGCAGCGGGCGCGGCGTCACGCCTGAGGAAATCGCCGACTACCTCAGTATCACCGTGGAGCGCGTGCTGGAACTCATGGAAACGCAATCGGCCGCGTACGCGACCTCGCTGGACAGTTGTCTCGCGGTCAGCGAGGATCTAAAGCTGGTAAAGCTTTTGGGCAGCGTCGACAGCGAATTCGACCGCATCGAGGACCGAGATTTTCTGGACAGTTGCTTTGAGCATTTGAACGAAGTTGAAAAGCAGGTAATCCGGGAGCGCTACATGGCCGACAAGAGCCAGCGCGAAGTGGCGGCAGGCCTTGGCGTATCACAGATGTATATATCGCGCATCGAGAGAAGGATATTGGATAAATTCCGGAACTACTATGAAAAATAGTTTTAAAGCATCCCAAGCGGGTTATATT
>CAYNFL010000091.1:0-7413 GCA_964396465.1 uncultured Christensenellaceae bacterium | reverse complement strand
AGCATTCTTTTCAGAAACAAACTGATTGCCCTGAGAACCTGATATCTCATAATAACCGAAAAAGTCCCATGATGGCACAAAGTAATATTGATTGTCCTCTCCGCTTACGGCTATTCGTGTCATCCCTAATACAACGTCTGTGATATGCATGGTTACCTTTTGATTGGGTATAAATGCGTTATATATCGTTTGAAAATCTTTTTTTGGCAGCATTTTCGGCTTCATCCAAAGACATTATCACAACATTTTCTGATTCGTATCCGGTTACATTTGTGGGGCTTTTCCATGTCAGGCTTGCGATACCTTCTTCATCTATAAATACTTCTATATATTCCTGATCCCAAGGTGCTCTGTAGGTCTTTTCTCCGTCAACACCAGTTACGCTTGTGCCGTTATATTCGTTGACATAAGTTGCCGATATACCGTTAATACTCCTTGTATAATAGAAAACATAGCAGCATTCAGCAGATGCATCGTGGTTTTCTTTCGTGTCACTTTGGGAGTCGTTACTACTTTGTCCCGCCATCATATAGGATATATCCATATAGTCAATCCCCATTTCATTCAGGTATTGATCTGCCGTTCCTTTTGCTGCAGTATAATTTAGCACTTTGCTGATATCCGCCCCGGGGTTTATAACATCCTCAGTTTTTATATATTCCCTGCCAGTTGTATAAAGCAGGTAACTATCACGGTCTCCGGAATCATAAACTGCGATATACCTTATTTCCTTTCCTCCTATATCTGAATAAAGGTTTATCATTGAATTCTCAAATTCGTAAACAGGCGGATTCTTTGGAAGCTCATTCGTCGCTGTATTGTATAGCCCTTCAAACCGCGTTATGCTGTCTTTCAACTTGCCAATAATATAGTCATACTGGCCTTTGTCATTCTCCGCCATGTATCTGCTGATAGATTCATTGATGCTAATAATCCTCTCCTCTATCATGCTTTTTGTCAGCACATCTTCGCCGCTGTATATCTCAAAGCCGTCAAACAATACGTTCGCGATTTCTTCAATCTGTTCACTGGTAAAGTGTCCGGGTTCCACGCTCAGTACCGGAAAACGATTGGCTTCGAGTGTTGATACGGTTGCATTGACAATGATATCCGTTAATCCGTCAATTGATGAAATGAATCATTCCATTTTATTTTTTCTGGAATCGCAGATTGCGTCATTGAAACAGTAGCGTCCGTGCTGCTTGACTGAATTGCGTTTTGCAGTTGTGCGTCACCTTTATTAACGATGATCTCTTCATCCGGCGTGGGCTGGCAGGCGGAAAAAAGCAAAATGGCCGTTATGAATATTAACAGGCTCTTTATTTTGTACATGTTCCTTCTCCCAAAACGCATTACCACCATGCGCCCGCAATATAGCATTATGCACTATATGGTATATTATAACAGTCATTAAAAACAAGGTCAATGATTTTTAAGGTCGCCGATTTCAAGCAAGGGCGCGGCCGCCCTGCCCCATCCCTATACCCGCTTTTCTACCCTGTCCCACTGCGCCTGCGCCGCGTCCCAGCGGCGGTAAAGCAGGTTTGCGATAACTCCGGCGGGGACGAGCCGGCCCAGCGCGGAGAGCGCGCGGTTGACCGCGCCCGGTATGTAGATTTTGCACCCGGCCAGCGCGCGCGATATGGTTCGGTGCGCGACGACGCTCAGGCGGTTCGTGGTGATATTGCCCCAGAAACCCTGCGCGGCGATGCCGATCATCGCCTCGCGCGTGGTCGCCAGCCCGCCCGGGCAAAGCGCCAGCACGCGCACGCCGTCCGCTTTTAGCTCCCTCCCCAGCGCGATCGAGAAGTCGAGCAAAAAGCGCTTTGACGCGGCATAGGTCGCCTTCAATGGGATGGGGTAGAGGCTCGCGAGGCTCGACACGTTGACGATGTGAAACGGCTGCCCCGTCTGCTTTCTTTTCAGCACCGCGTGCGTCAGGCGCATCGTCGCCTCGATGTTGAGCCGCACGATGGACAGCAGCGCCTCGCAGCTTTGCTTTAAAAACGCCCCCTCATAGTCGATGCCCGCCACATTGAGCAGCATGCCGGGGTAAAGCCCTTGGCGGTCCATAAAGCAAAGCAGCCAGTCAATACCCTCTGTGCTCGTCAGGTCGCACGCGCAGGTGTAAATCGTTACGCCATACTGCCGCTCCATACCCGCGGCGATCTGCTTCAGCGCGTCTTCGCGCGCGTCCGTCAGTATCAGCGAATATCCGCGCTCCGCGCATTCGCCCGCCATCGCGCGTCCAAGGCCTCCCGCCGCGCCCGTAATCAGCACCATCATAGCTTACCACCTCCGTCGTAGCAGTTGCCGCACAGCCGGTTGCTCAGTTCAAACAACCGTTGCGCGTCCGCTTCGGACAGGGCCTGCCGGCTGCATTTGGCTTCTCGGCAGTCGTAGTAGTACAGCCCCGCGGGCGGTTCATTCGCCTGCGTGAGCATCGCGTAGGTTCTCGCCGGAACATCGGGCGAGACGCCATGCTTGCTGCGCCACGCCCAGAACCGCGATACCGCGCCGCCCGTCTGCTTCATGCCGATCTCGGTGTTGACAAGGCCGGGGTCGGCGACGTACGCGCGGATGCCGGGGGCGTAGCGCCGGTTCAATTCCGCGGCGAACAGCATATTGCAGAGCTTGCTCTGCTTGTAGGCCTTCAGGCAGCCGTAATGCTTTTTGAGCATCACGTCCTTCCAGTGCACGCGCGTATGCTTGTGCGAGCCGCTGCCGGTCAGTATCACGCGCCCGTTTGCGCCCAGCAGCGGCGGCAGCAGCCTTGCGGTTAGCAAAAAGCCGGATAGATGGTTTAACGCAAACTGCGTCTCATACCCATCCGCCGTAGTGGTATACCAGCTGCGTACGCCGCCCGCGTTGAGTATCAGCGCGTCCAGCCTGCCGCCGCACTCCGCTTCGATTATAGCCTTTGCCTGATCCGCCACGGCGTTCACTTCGGCCTGCTGTGCAAGGTCGGCGATGAGATATCGGATATCGGCGCTTGGAACGGTACTGAGCACCGCTGTCCGCGCAGCTTCGCAGCGCTTCTGTGCGCGCCCGATGCCGATCACGCGCATGCCGTCCGCGCAAAGCTTTTTCACCACGGCGAGTCCGATGCCCGAGGTCGCTCCGGTGATGATTGCGGTTTTCATGATGCATCTCCTGTCAGTTGTTTATATTGGTCGCGCGGCACATACAGGTTTAAAGACAACTCATAGGGCTGCGGGAACAATCCGAAAAATTCGTCCGGGAACGGCTTCTGTGTAATGACGAGCACGCCGTTCTTTACATTGATTTCAATGATGTCGTCCATGTTGATCTCCTTTGGCAGCCATGCTTTGGCATACGCGTCAAGATAAGCGCTATCTTCATCATCGGAGGCCTGTATGCGGCCTATACCCTGCGCGGTGTCGAACTGCACCGAATCGAACAGCGCTGTAATTGCATACGATTTTTCCGCCTCGCGCGATATCAGCGTGCCCGAGCCTGTGATATACCCCATCGTCGCGGCGATTCCCGCGAAACCCACAGCCAGCAATATGAGCAGCACTTTGGTTTTCGTTTTCATATGGTCTCCTTTGCGCCATGCAGCTTCATGATGCGGCGCGCGAGCAGCGGCAGCCGCTTCGCGCAAGCCTGCCACAGCTTCGTATCGCCCGATATCCACAGCAGCCCGCCGCTGGCAAGGAAAAGCGCCGTGAACGCGGCCAGCACGGTGTATTCGGTATAGCCGCGCGCGAGTTCCGCGCCCGCCAGCGCGATGCACCCTGCGGATACGATCATCAGCGAAAACGCCGCGATGTAAAGCGCCGCGATCGTGCAAAAGCAGAATAAATAGATCGTACCCATCAACAGCCCGCCGCCCGCGCGATAGCTTAACGCCGCGCCGATCATGCGCAGCGCGTCGCCCATGCCGCCCTGCCGCGCGCGGTGCGCGGCGGTGTACATCTTCGCGAGCTGTGCCGGGTCTCCCAAGGCACGCGCGATATCTTCCTGCGTCTTGCCCGCCGCCAGCCCAAGCGAGAAGTGCTCCTTATAATCGCTCAATATATCGCTCTTTTGCTTTGCGCCCATGCCGGAGAGCGCTTTCTCCAGTGCGCTTAGAAACTCATTCATAGTTCGTCCTCCATCAATATACCCACCTGAGTAACGAAGGCCAGCCACTCGCGCTTAAGCTCCCTTTCGGCTTCAATGCCCTTTGCCGTAAGCCGGTAATACTTTCGCGGCGGCCCGGACGAATCGTCCGAGAGATACGTTTCGCAAAGGCCGTCTTCCTTTAGCTTGCGCAGCAGCGGGTAAAGCGTTCCCTCGGCGATCTCAATGCGCTTCGATATTTCCTCCGCAAGCTCATAGCCATAGGTATCCTTTTTTTTCAGCCGCGTTAAAACACAAAGCTCGAGCACGCCTTTTTTAAACTGTGCGTTCATATTGCCCCTTCCGATGCAATCTACTGAACATTGTTCAGCAGTCAATTACAGAATATCATATACTACTGAACAATGCAATATAGTTTTATCACGTTTTTTCACTTTTTTTGTGCGCTTTGAATACTGTAAATTATCCTTCGCGTTTTAAGGGGGTGTTATCACAAATGTGTGGATGCAACGATAATTGCCTGTGGCTTTTAGCGCTGCTGAGCTGCTGCGGAAACTGCTGCGGCGGATGCTGCGGGCCATGCGGCAGCTGGGGGTGCGGGCCGTGCGGCGGCTGGAATCGGTGCGGCTGCGGAGGCTGGAACCGGTGCGGCTGGAATCGGTGCGGCTGCGGCGGCTGGAACTCGTGCGGCGGTTTTAACCGCTGCGGCTGCGGCGGCTGCTGCGGCACAGGCCGCTGGGGATGCGGCTTTTGGTGAGGCCAGCTCGCATCTTCGACAAGAATCCATAAAATAAAAAGGGTACGCACAAGTACCCTTTTTTTATGGGACGATTATATTTCCGCGCCGCAAGCGGTATTCTTGCCCTGCTTCTTTGCTGTATACAGCGCCTCGTCCGCCTGGCGCAGCAAATCCTCCAGCGTGCTGCAATCCCTCGTATCCGTGATGCCAAAGCTGCAGGTGACATGAATATCGGCGGGGAACTCGTGCTGCCCAATTTCTTTTCGCAGCCGCTCGATCAAGCTCTTGGCGACGCCTGAGCCGATGCAGGGCAGCAGCAGCACGAATTCGTCGCCGCCCCACCGGATGCACGTATCGTTTTTGCGCAGGTTATCGCAAAGTATCTGAACGAGCTCGCAGATCATCGCGTCGCCCGTAAGATGCCCGTACTGGTCGTTGATCAGCTTCATGTTATCGATGTCGAGCAGTACCAGCGAAAGTGGCAGGTTATGCTGGCCGCAATACACAAACCACTTGTTCGATTCCTTCTCGAGCCGTACGCGGTTCCCCACCTGTGTGAGTGGGTCGGTGGCGTATACCTTTTTCAGCTCCGTGTTGACCGCGTAAGCGTTCCGCTGGGATATCAGCGACATACCCGCAAACACGATGCCCAGCGCAATTTCCGCCGCCAAATAGATGGCGGCTATGATGTATTGGGCGCTGTTAATCAGCGCGACCGGCTTAAATGCAACGGCCAGATATAGCGCCGCAGACAGTATCGATACGGTGATAATGCAGGAAAGCCGGTTGGGCGTTAAGAATATCATGAGTATGAGCAGCATGATACCGAGCAGTTGAATCATAAAATCCGGTTTGGGGTACAAGCAGAATACAGCGATAAAGATGATCGCCGCGAAAAGCTCCATGATGGTAACCACCGTGTACAGCGTCTTGAACGAGCGGAATTTGCGCATACGGAAAAACAGCCAGGTGCATATCACGGAAAACAGCACGCGCATGGCGCACACGATGGCGAGCGAGCCGCCCTTTACGTGTATCGAATCCGGTATCAGCAGCAGCAGGTTGAATATATCTGCGATCATGGTAAACACGCGCACGGTCGGCTTGGATGCCGACAGCCGGTATATCGATAAATCGTATGTACTTTTCGGCTGTTTTGTTTTCATGCTTCCTCGCTGGCCAAAAAAATATATAACAAATCAACACATATATATAATAAATCAACACATTTTACCTATCTCAATCGTAAATGGTTAAATAAAAAGGAAAGTTATTCACTGTCTCCAGCTTGCTGACAAAGTCTCTTGCTCAGTTTTATGCTGTAAAACCCTTGTGGACTCCACATTTTGAAACATGCCTTTCGAAGATTGGCCTGCCACTGACAGGCCAATCCCTCGAGAAAGACGATAATAAAGACGGGTAATGCACATAAAAACCGCTGGCAAACGAAGTTTGTCAGCGGTCTGAGGAAAGTTATTCACTTTCCCCCTTACCCAGTGTTTTTTAGTCCGCGCAGCGGTTCTTGGTATACAGGTAATTATAAAGCCCGAAATGGCGAAGCTCGTCGGTGATGATTTCTGTGAGCATGTTGATATGCCTTCTATCCTTCATCGCGTATAATATCCGCCGATACCTCGTGACCGCGCTTTGCTCTCCCATCAGAGCATCCTTAAGCCCGGCGCAATAGGATGCGGGCTTTTCAAACGGCGTCTCCGGCGCGGGCGGAAGCGTCTTTCCCGTAAGCTCCTGATAGATCTGGCGGAACAGCAAGTAATGCTTCATCTCGTCGTCCCGTATGCCGCCGATGATATCGCGTTCCTGCTGAGAGGGCGCCTGGCTGATCAGATACTGATAAAAAAGCCTGTCTTCCGTTTCCCCTTCCACGGCCTTTTCAATAAGCTGCAGCGCGCCGGGCAGATTGTAATTGATATCGTAATGCTCGTTTCTCACATCCTGCGGCATTGGCGCTGCCGTATGCATCGGCTCCATATGCGGCTGCATTCCGCGCATGTACGCGAGGTTTCCATATGCCGTGCCAAAATCCATAACCGTACCTCCTTTGATTGGCATATAATACGATATGCGTACAAAGGATATATGGTAACTGGTTTATTCCTGACTTCGTTTGCTTAATATGCTGTCCGCGATATATAGCCCGTGCGCGGCCGCGTGCGAAAGGGAACGCGTGAAGCCCGCGCCGTCGCCCGCGGCATAAATGCCGCTGCATCCATCCAGCTCAAAATCCTTAGACGCCGGGCGCGCGGAATAGTACTTGCACTCGATGCCGTAGAGCAGCGTGTCGTGGTTAGCCGTGCCGGGTGCGACTTCGTTTAAGGCGTGCAGCGTTTCGAGTATGTTGTCGAGCTGGCGCTTGGGCATGCACAGCGATAGATCCCCCGGCACCACGGAAAGCGTGGGGCGCGTCGTGCCCTGCTGCAATCTTACGGCGTTGGTGCGCCGTCCGGCCTCTAAGTCTCCCAGCCGCTGCACGAGCACGCTGCCGCCGCTGATGAGGTTCGCGAGCGACGCGACATAGCGCGCGTAGCCGATCGGGTCTTTAAACGGCTGCGTGAAGTGTATGGTGGAAA
>CAYNFL010000090.1:4229-7448 GCA_964396465.1 uncultured Christensenellaceae bacterium | reverse complement strand
GAGAGTGATCAGCGCATACAGTAAGTTGATGACGAGGAATGTTTTAAAAGCGGGAAGCGGTATTTCGTGAACATAAAGCTCTCTGGTGAAACAGAGCATTGAGATCACGATGACAGGTATAGATACGGTAACCAGCTTTGATCCCAGCCAGAAGGGCATGCCGGGGAACACCTGCATGATGAGCGTTGAGTTGGAAAACAAGCCGCGTGTCGCTACGGATACGCAGAACACCGAAAACCAAATGAGCTCCCGGCTGCTTTTCCTGAAAAGATAGAGTATAAAACAATAGAAGCCCGCGAACAGGCATACGGATATCAAAATGAGGTCGACGGATGCGCCGAGGTTTCTCTCGGTTTGTATCCGCTCCGACGTACCCAATCGTATGCTTTGCCCGATACCGCCGTATGTGTGGGCATAATTCTTTACCTGCAGCAGTATCCGTATCGTTGCGTCTTCCGTATAAAACTCATATATTTGCGGATGCAGATATACAGGCTCGCTGCCAATATAACTGCCATTGGCATCAACCATCTTACCGTTTACCCATAAGGCGTATTCCGTATATATTTCCGGTAGCATTAAACCGTACACCCTGGCGGCGCCATCCGTCTCGATTTCAAGGGAGTATGTGGCGAACCCATACGATGACAGGCCGAGCCTCTTGTATTCTGTCCAGTAGAACGGCATATCCATATATCCGGTCGGCGTTGCATCGGCAAGCTGATCGGGCGAAAGCGGTTCTTTCCAATAAAAAACCCAGCTTCCGTCCAGCGAGACATTTCCCTGAACCGTAAAGTCCCAGCCGGAAAGGTCAAGAAGCCCGTTTTGGGCTGCAGCCTGATCGGGCACTGTGCCTTGGCACCCGGCCAGTGCTAAAACTATTAAGAGCGCCAATATAATCGTACGATATCTGCTGCTCATATGCGATAACCCTTGTTTGGCAACATAGATAGCATCATAATATCATAAAAACCGCAATTATTTCTCATTTTTCGACATTTTTTTATGTTTTTTTGCGCATTTTTAAGTAATTTTTAATAATTGGATGATACCATAAAAATAAAGAATACGGGGAAGTACATTTGGCCTGTATGCCGGATGATAGGGCAACGGGATATTTGTTTATCAGGAATTTGATAACGATGGGGGTAACATGATGGAAAAGCATAAAAAAGGGCTGTCATTTGTATTAGCGGCAGCTTTGGTGATTGCCCTGTTCCCGCCCGGAACCGCGCTTGCCGCAGAAGAGGTCGGCGGCGGCGTCAATAGAAACAATTATGTTCCATGTTTCTTAAGACATTAAAAGAAGACGTTTTTACCGATATAATATATGGGATCCTGAGAAAAGAGTAAGGGGATATTCGATATGCAAAAAAGAATATTGAAAAAATGTATGTCCGCCATTTTGACATTTGCGATGGTCATAACCCTGATGCCGGTAACATCACTGGCGGTGCAAACGGTATACACCTGGCCAACTGGCATTGAAGAATGGGGATTTAGTACGGAGGCAACATATAATGATGCTACCAATGGCCTGACAATAACTTATACTGACAGCGGCGGAGATTGTTTGCTGACAAGCGACGAAAGCTGGTTACAGCCACAGGGTTCTGCGGATATTTCCATGACCATAGAAAAAACAAACGGCACCTTGTTTTCACCAGATCCCACATCAGTCAAAGTGAGAAGCACCGGAGGATCAGTAACAATAAGCGGATATGGAACCGGCGATGCATTAATTGCATCGGAAGCATTCACTGTAAATACGACCGGTACGGTCATCAATTTAACGAATGTCAATTCGACGGCGCTAACAAACGTAAAAAAAATTAAATTTGAAAGCAGCAATCAATTTGACATAACGGATTTAACGCTAGGTACACCCGACGCAGACACCGCCTCGCCGATACTCAGTGTCACGAGCGCAAGCGGCGCAACCTCCTCCGGCGCGACGCTGAACTTCACCTCCGATGAAGCGGGGACGTACTACTATCTCGTATATGCGGCTGCGGATACCGCGCCGGATGCCGCGACGGTGAAGGCGCAGGGCACGGCGCTTGCCAAGGGCAGCGGTTCGGCGGCGGCATCCGCCAATACGGCCAGCGTAACGGGCTTGTCCGCGTCCACCGCCTGCAAGGCGTATGTGATCGTGGAGGACGCTGCGGGCAACAAGTCCGCGGTTTCGGCGATTTCATTTACAACCGCGGACGCAGTTGGCATCACTCTGGGAAGCGCCACGCTTTCCGGCGGCAAGTACTATTATACGAATGCCGCGGTAACGGGCAGCGATATCAGGACAATACTGATCGGCTTCTCTGAAAACGTAACCAGCGGGGACAGCATCGTTTTGCCGACGGCGACGACGGGCTTTACGGTCTCTACAAGCGCGAATGATTATACGAAGCGCATCAATTTAAACGAGGGCATTTCGACCAGCGCCGTTCAGAGCTATATCCGCGACATCGGGTTTTCAATCGCAAGCGCCTCGCAGACAGTTACCGTTACGGTCACGTCCGAGAGCGTCACGACTGATACGTTCTACAACATCGATACGGAGCATTACTACCAGTACATCAAGGCCGGTACGTCAGGTATAAACTGGATAGATGCTTATGCGTCCGCGAAGGGCATGACCTACATGGGCAGAAGCGGCTATCTTGCGACCGTGATGAGTGAGGAAGAGGATACCTACCTGAATTCGCTGTCCGGCGGAAAGACCGGCTGGCTGGGCGGAACGATCATGACAAACAGCGGCGGACGCGTGAACGCTTCGGGAACGACGGACGCAAGCGGATTATATTACGGAGGATTTACGGATAACGGCGGTTCGGCGGGTTGGTATTGGGCCTGCGGTCCCGAGATCGGGACGGTATTCTATAGTGTAAACAGCTCAGAGGAAGTAGCGGCTGCTGATGCCGCCAACTCTGACAATTACTATAACTGGTCGAGAAGCAGCGACGCCTACGAACCCAACAACTCATCACCGGATTACGAAAACTGTCTGACGACGCTGGAGATATCCGGACGTATCGGAAAGCATGGCACATCGTTCACATGGAACGACATCCGCTACAATAATACAGACCAAAGCAGCGATTGGTCGGCCAAGGGGTATTTTGTCGAATACGGTGACCTAGAGCTGGGCGACAGCGGCAACGTCAGCGTCAGTACCAAATTCGCGTCGGACAGCGGCACGATCAGCAGGCCATCCGGAGA
>CAYNFL010000090.1:2556-4218 GCA_964396465.1 uncultured Christensenellaceae bacterium | reverse complement strand
TTTAACTACGGTTAATTGGACAGGCGCAGCGGCATATACCTGCGATGTCGTGCTTCCGGGAACCTCGCAGTTTGTGACGATATCCGTGGACAGCGGTTATTTCACCGTGCCGTCCCTGGGCAGCGCGCTGACCTTCCGCGGCGGCACGAGCGGAACCGGCTATTTCGCAGATTACGGCGTCGCCACCCATTACGACAGTGCTGTGTTTTCGTTCACAAATGTCTTGGTGGCTGAAGAACTGCTGAGCGGCATCATTTACACATTGGACGGCGCTACGCCGCAGACCATTACGGCGACCTCCAGCACGGTTGCGCCTGCCGGCAACGATATCTATTTTGAAGGCCACTATTACCGCTATGTCGATTCCGGTTCGGATTCCATCGACTGGCCGTCTTCCGTGCTTGCCGCGGGGGGGACGGCCGACCTGTACTTCGGCGGCCGCGGGTATATCGCCACGGCGACTACGCAGGCGGAAAACTCGATACTGCTGCGCCTTGTGGAAAACGGTGCGGGCGGAAGCGATCATTGGGACGATGCATGGATGGGCGGGCTTTGGCAGCGCAACGAGGAGACGCTGGCGTCTCCGTCGATCATCAGGGGCACCAACGGCAATGAGATCACCTTTGCCAACCTGCATGATGCGGGCGACGTCAAGTCATTGCTTAAGGATTATACAAATGGTTTTTCCTTCGGTTTCGATGAGGGCAATCCCAATACGTTTATATGCAACAACGACGGCACAGTCCGCTACTATTGGATTGACGGCCCGGAAGCGGGCGAAGAGCTGCCGAACAATACGGCTGATTTCGCGCCGTGGCACGCGACCGGAGGAACACAGGATGAGCCCAACAGCGGCGATTTCATATACATCGGCTGGCAGGGCGCGTATTGGGATGACCTGAGCGCTTACGATGGCTCGGCGACCAGCTTTGATAAGCTGAACGGGTATATCGTGGAGTTCTCTGGCTTTGACGGAGGCTCTGCCGCAAGCGTCATCAAGGAAGACACCAAGACAACGTCCGCGTATACGGCAACAGTGAACGTAAAAGTGAACGACGCTGCCGCCGCGGCGGCAGGAGCCGTCACGCTGCGGCAAAGCGGCAGCACGGTTGCGACGGCCGCAAGCATCAGCACAGGCGTTTATACAGCCGCCGTTCATGACGGAAACTATGATATTTTTGTCGGCGGTGTGGATACGGAAACAAATCTGGCCATCAGCGGCGCGGATAACAGCGCGGCGGTCAACTATTATACGGTGAGCTTTTCAGTTACCGACGCGGGCACGGCGTCGGGCAGCACGGTATCGGCCACGGCGGGCGGTTCGCCCATCTCAAGCGGAGCTACGGTGCTGGCAGGAAAAACGGTGGTGATCACCGTGGCCGGGGCGGGCGCCTCAATCTACACCTACGCCTGGTCGGGCAGCGGCGCAAGCGGCGAGACAACCGCCGCGCTGACCATCGCGTCGCTGGGCAGCGGCATAAGCGCGCAATGCACCGTAACCGGCACGACGATCTATACCGCGACGGTCAACACAAAGGTGGACGGTGCGGCCGCGGATGTGGCGGGCAGCGTAGTACTGAAGCAGGGCGGGGCGGCTGTCGCAACCGCATCCGGTACGGCGACGGGAGTCTTAAATATTTTTCCCTTTGCGGGAGCCGCTGT
>CAYNFL010000090.1:0-2546 GCA_964396465.1 uncultured Christensenellaceae bacterium | reverse complement strand
AGTGTACAGCGCTTCGGTTGCAAACGGCACGTATGATGTTTATATCGGAGGCGCGGATACCGGCGTCGATATCGTTATCAGCGGCGCGGATAACAGCGCGGCGGTCAACTATTATACGGTGAGCTTTTCCGTGGCAAACGCGGGTACGGCGTCGGGCAGCACGGTATCCGCCACGGCGAGCGGTTCATCCATCGCGAGCGGAGCTACGGTGCTGGCAGGAAAAACGGTGGTGATCACCGCAACAGGGGTAGGCGCGACGGCCTACACATACGCATGGACAGTAAACGGAATCGGCGGGCACACGGCGGCGGCGGTGACGGTTGCGGCGCTCAGCGGCAAGGTGGACGCGGCGTGTACGGTTACGGGGGCTACGCCGATTGCGGTAAAGGTGGCGTTTGACGCGGAGGGCGGAACGGTTTTACCCGCTTCGCAGAATAAGCTTTATGGCAGTGTTTATGGCAAGGGCGCGGACGGAACGGCGAGCGAATCGCTGCCGACGCCGGCAAGAACAGGTTACAGCTTTGCAGGCTGGTGGACAGGCGATAACGGTACGGGCAGTCAGATTATCGACGCAACGGCAGTAAGCGTTTCGACGGATCATACGCTGTATGCCAAGTGGACGGTTAAAACCTTTACCGTGACATTTAAGGACTGGGACGGCACGGTGCTTAAAACCCAGACGGTACAATACGGCAAAGCAGCGGAGGAGCCTTCAGGCCCGCGGCGCACAGGCTATACGTTTGCGGGCTGGAATAAAGATTATGATGAGGTTACCAGCAGCCTGTCGGTGACGGCGCTGTATACCATCAATACCTGTACGGTCTCATTCAATACGGACGGCGGCAGCGCGGTTGCCAGCCAGCAGGTCGAATACGGCGGCAGCGCAGTGCAACCTAAAGCGCCGGAAAAGGACGGCTATACGTTCGGCGGATGGTATTCCGAAAGCGGCCTTGGCAAGGCGTACGACTTCGCTGCGAAGGTCACGGCGGATTTGACGCTGTATGCGAAGTGGTCAGCGGATACTGCGCAAACGGCGGATACCGCGCAGGCGGCAGCGCGGCTGCTGATGCTTGAAACGTCGTTTGAGTTTGCCAAGGGCGATACATGGGAATGCATTACGAGCAACTTTGTGATGCTCGGCAGCGCGGGCAGCGGCACGCAAGTCACATGGACATCGTCCAATTCGGATCTGGTTCGCATTACCCGAAACGAAGACGGCAGCGCGACAGGCGCGGTTACGCGCCCGCAAGGCAGCGACGCAAGCGTGGTGATAACGGCATCTGTGACAAAGAAGGGCGAGACGGTCACCAAGACATTCCTTCTCGTGATCAAGCGCGCGGGCGCTGCGAAGGAAGAGACGCGAGAGGCCACGGAACGCAGTGCGGCTGTGCAGGCTGGAGAGGGCACCGCCAGCGAAATGATACGCCGTACAACGCTGGAGGACGGGACGGGTATCGACTACGTATCCGTGACAAACGATACGGTTCAGGCGCTGATCAATCAGGGCGTCAGCGCGAATCGCGTTATCGTGAGATTGGATAACGATGCGGATAATCCGGCGGATGAATTCGCGTTTGAGGTATTGGCGGATACGGTTTCCTCGCTGGGCCGGGGCGGGCTGGGCGTAACGCTTGAATCGCCCGCGGGCAGCGTATCTCTCTCCGCCGAGGTGCTTAAGCAGGCGGCACAGAGCGGAATGTCGCTGTACTTCAGGATCGTGCCGGTATCGGACGAAGCGCAGGAGGCCAAAGAATCGTTCCTGAATAACGGCGCGATATTCTCGCTTAAAGGCACCACGGGGAAGGTATTCGGTACGCCAAAGGCGATACAGACGAACATGGAGAGCTTCGCGACGACCGTCATACTGCCGTTGGAAGGCCTCAGCGGCGAACAGCTTGCCGATGAAGAATTCCTGAATACGCTGTGCGTCTATGTGGAGCATGACGACGGCACGACGGAGCTGGTATATGGTACGCTGGTATATACAGACGGTGAGCCGACGGGCATGCAGTTTGATATCAGCAAGTTCAGCCGGTTCCAGATCGTCAGCGTATCGCAGGCGGCTGCATCAACCGAGTGGATTTGGATTGTCTGTTTTGCCGACGCGGGGCTGCTGATATTGGTGGTTATACTGCTGTTGGTATTACAAAGAAGGAGAAGACGGCAAGTCCAGCTGTAATGAGACGTAAGATTCCGCCAGATCAAGGCGCGGCAAAATTAGACGCGTCTTAAGCCCTTTTATCCATACTCAAAAAGGTGCAATTACTATGCAGTCTGCCGAGGTGCAGTCAGAAATCCCTTACTGGGCGTTTCGCGCCGAAACCTCAGCCGGCTGGTTGTAGCACAGATACCAGTCCATGCAGTTCGCGCCCGAGTTCAGCCGCTCCATCGCGCCGCTGACAGTTGTGGGGGCAGGGATAATCGTGGGGTAGCCCGGCCGCCAGTTCGCGGGCGTCGCTACCTTCTGCGCGTCAGTCGTCTGCAGCGCTCCAAGCAGCCGCAAAACTTCCGCGATGTTGCGCCCGTTGGTCAGCGGATAAACGAGC
>CAYNFL010000089.1:0-7476 GCA_964396465.1 uncultured Christensenellaceae bacterium | reverse complement strand
GGGTGACGTGATCGTGCTCGCAGGGAAAGGGCACGAAACGTATCAGGAGGTCAATGGCGTAAAGTACCCCTTCGACGAAAAGGTTGTGGTCAGGGAGCTTATCGGCGAGGATATGAAAGAATAGTACCGGATAATATGCCGTACAGGAGATAAAGCAGAATATGGACAACATCATTTACGCGGTGCTCGTTTCATTCAGCGTCGCGCTGGCTGCGGGGTATGCGGGGGTGCCGCTGCTCAGGCGGCTGAAGCTGGGGCAGCAGGTGCGCGACGACGGCCCCAAGACACACCTTGCCAAGGCGGGCACGCCGACGATGGGCGGCCTCATCATGTGGCTCGGGCTCATCGCGGCGACGCTTTGCTTCACGCGAGGCGATTTTGAGTTCGTCTGGCTTTCCCTCGGTGCGTCGATCGGCTTTGGCCTGATCGGGCTCATGGACGACCTCATCATCGTGCTCAAAAAGCGCTCCTTGGGGCTGCGCGCGTATCAAAAGATCATCGGACAGGTCGGCATCGCGCTGATCGTGGCGTTTTTCGCGTATCAAAACCCGCTGATCGGATCGAAAATCATCGTACCCTTCGGCGGCGAGTGGGATTTGGGCGGGTGGTACGTACCTTTCACGGCGTTTGTCATCGTATCGATGGTCAACGGCGTGAACTTAACGGACGGCCTAGACGGCCTTGCTTCAGGCGTTACGATGATCAACGCGCTGACTTATACGATCATACTGCTGGTATTTTATCAGGCCCAGATAAATGAGGGCCGGGCGCTGGAAGCGGCGGGCACGAACAATATGATGATATTCTCGGCGGCGCTGATGGGCGCGTGCCTTGCGTTCCTGCGCTTCAACGCGTATCCCGCTAAAGTGTTCATGGGTGATACCGGTTCGCTGACATTAGGCGCGGCGCTCTCGGTGATCGGCATTGTGACTAGGCTGCAGCTGCTGCTCGCGGTCACGGGCATCATGTACGTCGCATCGACGGTATCCGTGATATTACAGGTGGGTTCGTACAAGCTGCGCAAGAAACGCATATTCAAAATGGCTCCGTTGCACCACCATTTCGAGCTTAAAGGCATCCCCGAAACCAAGATTGTGGCGATGTACATGGTGATCACGACGGTATGCTGTCTGATCGCCATATTAAGCGTTCCCCACTAAACGCGGAGGCGGGTATGGATTACAAAGGCAAAAGAGTGATGATCGTCGGCATGGCCAAGAGCGGCGTCGCGAGCGCGCAGCTGCTGCTCGAAAAAGGCGCGCGCGTTGCGCTTTATGACGCGAAACCGCTGGAAACTTTCCCGTCCGGTATGTTTGGCGAATTTGAAGGCAAGGCGGAGTTCGCTTTCGCCGCGGACGCGAATGCCGTTGCGGCAGGCGCGGACGCGCTGGTATTAAGCCCCGGCGTGCCGGTGAACCTGCCGTTTATTGCCGAGGCGAAGAGAGCGGGTAAAAAGGTCATCGGCGAAATTGAGCTGGGTTACATATTCTCCGCCGGAGAGTTTGTCGCCATCACGGGTACCAACGGCAAGACGACGACCACCGCGCTGACGGGGGAAATATTTAAGAACGCGGGCTTTCATACGTTTGTACTGGGCAACATCGGTGCGCCGATCGCGGGCGAGGCGACCCAAACGAAGCAGGGCGACATCATCGTGGCTGAAACGGCGGCGCTGCAGCTTGAGACCATCGAGACGTTCCGCCCGCATGCCTGCGCCGTGCTCAACATCACGGAAGACCATTTGAACCGGTACGGCACAATGGCGAACTATATCGCGGCCAAGGAGCGCGTGTTTGAGAACCAGACGGCGGAAGATTTCTGCGTGCTCAACATGGACAACGATATCGCCGCGGGCATGGCGGGCAAACAAAAATCCCGCGTGATCGGTTTTTCTCGGAAAGTTGCGCTGCAAAGCGGCGTATTTATAGAGGAGGGCAGCATCGTCAGCGCGGAGGAGGACGGCATCCACGCGATTTGCCGCGCGGGCGAGGTTAAGTTACCCGGCGAGCACAATTTAGAGAACGCGCTTGCCGCCACGGCGCTCGCGCGGTGTTACCGCATCCCCGAGGCGGTGATCCGCGATACGCTGATGACATTTTCGGGCGTGGAGCACCGCATCGAATTTGTGCGGGAATTCCAAGGCGTGCGCTATATCAACGACTCCAAGGGCACCAACCCGGATTCGACCGAGAAGGCGGCTGCGGCGATGGAAGCGCCCACGGTAATCATCATGGGCGGCTCCGAGAAGCAGAGCAGCTTTACGGCGCTGTTTGCGGGCTTCGGGCCGCTGATCCGCAATGTGGTCGCGATCGGCGAGACGCAGCCGCGTATACTCAGCGACGCGGCGGAGGCTGGCTTTACGGATATCGTCGCGGCGGACAGCTTTGCCGAGGCGGTGAATATGGCGCGCGATATCGCGCAGCCGGGGTGGAATGTGCTGCTCTCGCCCGCGTGCGCGAGCTTCGACATGTTCGAGGATTATGAGCACCGGGGACGCGTATTCAAGGAGATCGTCAATTCGTTTTAGGGGGATGGCATGACAAAGCATTCGTTCGACTACACGCTGCTCGTCATGACAATCGTACTCGTGCTTTTCGGCACCGTGATGGTGTTCAGCGCGAGCTTCTATTCCGCTGAAAACAGCTCGACCACCGGTTATAACGGCTACTATTATTTCTGGAAACAGGTACAGGGAGCGGTGATCGGCCTTTTCGTAATGGTTATTCTGATGTTCATTGACTATCACAAGCTGGAAAAGTTTCGTTGGTTGATATTATTCGGCGCGCTTTTGATGATGGTGCTCGTATTCGTACCGGGTATCGGCATCGAGCGGAACCATTCGCGGCGCTGGATCAACCTGATCATCATGGAAATTCAGCCGGTAGAGGTGCTGAAATTTGCGTTGATACTCTTCATGTCGGCCACCATATCAAAAAATCGCGCCAAGATGCATCAGTTTAAGTACGGTATGCTGCCGTATCTCGGGCTGCTGATCGTCTGCGCCGTGCTGCTCTACCTTCAGCCCAACTTCAGCGCGGTGGTCACGCTCGCGCTGCTGATTTTTGTTATGATGCTCGTGGGCGGTGTGAGCCTGAAACATTTTGGTCTCACGGCGCTTGCCGGTATCGGCGGTGGCACGGTCGCGATGCTCGCGACCAACTACCGGATCGAACGTATATTTGCGTTTCTGGACCCTTGGAAATACGCGTCGGACGAAAGCTACCAGCTCATTCAGTCGCTCTATGCGGTTGGCTCGGGAGGGCTTTTCGGGCTGGGCCTTGGCAATTCGCGGCAGAAATTTTTATACCTGCCCTACAGCGAGTCGGATTGTATATTCGCGATCGTCGTGGAGGAACTGGGGTATATGGGCGGGCTGCTCGTGATTGCCGCGTTCGGGCTGCTTATATGGCGCGGCGTACGCGCCGCCCTCAAGGCGCCCGACAATTTCGGCATGATGCTCGCGGCGGGAATCACCGCGCTGATTGCGATACAGGTATTCATCAATATCGGCGTCGTAACGGGCTGTGTGCCGCCCACCGGCGTGGTGCTGCCGTTCATCAGCGCGGGCAACACGTCGCTGGTCACATTTATGGCTGCCATCGGCATACTGCTCAACATCTCTCGGCAGGGCAATATGGCATAAGGCGGTTCGCAGCGGGATAATGCCCGGTGCACACCTTCGCAGACCCCGCATAAGATATGGTAGTGAGTTATTGCGGGGGAGGCAACATGTCAAAGCTGATTATAAGCGGCGGCGCGCGGCTTGAGGGCGAGGTTAGCATTCAAGGCGCGAAGAACGCGGCGCTCCCCGTGTTTGCTGCGGCGCTGCTGACGGAGGAGCCGGTCGTGATATATAATTGGCCGGCGATTTCCGACGTATATTATATGCTTTCCATTCTCGAACACATTGGGGCGCATGTGGCGTATGAGAAGGATAAGCTCATCATCGATACAAGGCGCGCGATGCGCTGGGAAATGCCAGACAAGCTGGCCAAGGAGATACGATCATCCATATTCATGATGGGGCCGATACTCGCGAGATTCCGTATGGCGCGGTTCACGTACCCGGGGGGCTGTGAAATCGGATCGAGACCCATCGACCTTCATTTGCAGGGGCTTAAATGCCTTGGCGTCAACATCACCGAAGCGGGCGGGCACATCATGTGCGAGGGAAAGCGCTTAAGGGGCGGCGATGTGCACCTCGATTATCCGAGCGTGGGCGCCACCGAGAACCTCATGATGGCCTCATCGCTCGCGTCAGGCATTACGGTGATCCGCAACGCCGCGCGCGAACCCGAGATCGTCGGACTGCAAAACGTGATCAACCAGATGGGCGGTGACGTGAAGGGCGCTGGTACAAGCAATATCGTAATCGAGGGGAAGAACCGGCTAAACGGTTTCACATACAAGTGCATGCCCGACCGTATCGTGGCGGGCACATTTATGGCAGCAGCGGCGGCGACGCGCGGAAAGATTACGCTGCAAAACGTGATTCCCGAGCATCTGTATGCAGTATCGGTTAAACTCCGGGAGGCGGGTGCGCAGATCAAAACGTACGACGATGCGGTAACCATACGCTGCGACGAACGCCCGAAGGAGATGCACCTCATTGAAACGGGGCCGTATCCCGGCTTTCCGACCGATCTCCAAGCGCCGATGTGCGCTACGGCCAGTATCGCAAAAGGCACGAGCATCGTCGTGGAGAGCGTGTTCGACAATCGTTTCAAGCACGTGCCGGATCTTGTGCGCATGGGTGCGAATATCGTGATCAAGAACAATGTCGCGATCATCAAAGGCGTGGAGAAGCTGCATGGCGCGGAGGTCGTCGCAACGGACCTGCGCGGCGGTGCGGCGCTCGTGATTGCGGGGCTGTGTGCAGAGGGAACTACCGTCGTGGAGCAGGCGCGCATCATCGACCGCGGCTATGAAACGCTGGAATCCGAACTTAAGCTGCTGGGCGCGGATATCCGAAGGGAGGAATAGCTTGAACAAAAGCAAAAGAGTTAAGGCGCTGATATCCGCGGCAATATTGATTTGCGCCCTGATCTTTGTAGCGTACGAGCTGTTTCAGGTTCGGGAAATAAAAATAACCGGGTGCGCCTCGCTCAGCGAAGCGCAGGTGGAAACGCTGTCGGGATTGCGGCGCGGGCAATGTATATTCCTTGTGAATACCGACGCCGTCAACGAAGCATTGGAACAAAATCCTTACGTCAAACCGCTTCGCGTCAGCATCGAATACCCGTACACCGTGGTGATCGGGATTGAGGAGAGAACGCCTGCTGCGTATATCGATAAAGGGGATATCCGATTAACGATCGACCGTGAGGGAGTGCTGCTTGAGGTGGACGCAAGCCCGGCAGGGGACGCAAAACCGACGGTGAGCGGTTTGTCTACAGACCGCATGGAGGTGGGACAACCCTTGGGCGAAGACGCCTATAAACGGAAGGTATTTTCGGATCTGCTGAGCGCTTCGCAAAACGCCGGCATTGATATCCAATGCTATAACCTTGACTATACCGCGGCGATCAAGCTGGTAACCGGCGACAGGTTTACGGTTGAGTTGGGAGACGAAAACGCGCTTGATGCGAAGCTTAATCTCGCGCAACACGCGATTGCTGAAATGAAAGAACAAGGAAAAACAGGCGGCATCATCGACGTGGCCACGGGGGAAATCGCGTATTACCGAGAAAATTAGTTACAGCATATATTGTTATTTCAGTTAAACCTGTTAGAATATTAGCATAATATATTTCTAAGATGAAATTAACTTGATTTTTTAAGGGGATATCGGCGATACGATGAAGAATACCACGGTCACTGTCGAGTTCGGCACGTCGAAGATTATATGCGTTATCGGACAGGCAAGGTCGATTGGCAGTTTCGAAGTGTTAGGCAGCGGCATCGTTCGGTATGAAGGGTTGAAGAACGGACGGTGGATCAGGCCTTCGGGCGTGGAGGACGCCGTTGGGAAAGCAATATACCTCGCGGAGAAAAAAGCGCACAAGCGTGTCAGGGAGGCTTATATCGGCGTTCCGGGCGTGTTTACCAGAGTTGTGTGCAAGGACGGCTATACCGCCGTCGAATCCGGCCATGTGACGCGGCAGGATGTCGTGGACCTCATTGATGATGCCAACCAGTTTGCTGAAGATACGCGGTATTGCCTCGTCAACGCGACGCCCGTATATTTCTCTTTAGACGGAGCGGGGCCGGTGATCGATGCGGTCGGCAGCGCTGCGGCGGAAATGGACGGCAAGGTATCGTTTGTATTCGCGAATACGCAGTTTATCAATGACGCAATGCAGTATATGGACAGCCTCGGGATTAAAGTTAAAGCGTTTATACCGGAAACGCTGTCGGAGAGCCTGTTTCTCGTGCCGCCCGAGGAGCGCGACGCGAGCGCGGTGCTGCTCAACGTGGGCTACTTTGATACCAATGTAACGGTTGTATATGGCGATGCGATTGTGTATAATAAGACTATCGTTGTGGGAGGAATGCAATTTGCCAACGATCTGTCCCTCGTGATGAACATAGACGTGGACGCGGCGGAACAGATCAAAAAGCGGTTTTCCTTCGGCTTTGAAAATACCGGATCTAAGTATTATGATTACGCCAAACAAAAATCCGGTAGGCTGGAAAGGTTCAGCCACGCGCTGGTTGCGGAAATCATCGAAGCGAGATTGGAGCATATTTGCGCGTTAATTGCGCAGGCAATGGAACAAAGCCCGCTCAGCATCGCGAGGAGGACGAGAATATTTCTTACAGGCGGCGGGCTCGCAATGATGAAAGGCGCAAAGGATGCGCTGCAAAGCCAGCTTAAAAGGCAGGTGCGCCTGCCAGCTGTGGAAGCGCCGCAGCTTTCCTCGCCGAATTACTATACCGCGCTCTCGCTTTTGAGCTATGTGTTTGAAAGTGATTATTATGACGAAGGGTACAGCGGGGAAACGTTAATCAAAAGGCTATCGGAGAAGATGTACGATTGATGGCCGCGTAAGGGGGTTTATCATGCCACTGGAAATTGACGTGGGGCAGGACAGCATTGCGAGAATCAAGGTTATCGGCGTGGGAGGTGCGGGCAATAATGCTGTCAACCGCATGATTGAACACGGCCTTTCAGGCGCGGAATTTTATGCCGTCAACACGGACAAGCAGGCGCTGCTGCTTTCCCGCGCAAAGAATAAAATACAGCTGGGCGAGAAGCTTACGGGAGGCCTCGGCGTAGGCGGGGATCCTTCGCTTGGCCGGCGCGCCGCGGAGGAAAGCATCGAAGAGATCAAATACATGATTGAAGGAGCGAACCTCGTCTATATCGCGGCGGGGTTGGGCGGCGGAACCGGCACAGGCGCGGCGCCCGTGATCGCGGAGACCGCGCGTCAGAAGGGTATATTGACCGTTGCGGTGGTCACGATGCCGTTTATGTTTGAGGGAGGCCAGCGTTCCAACCGCGCGCAAGCAGGGCACGAGGCGCTCTGTGAAGTT
>CAYNFL010000088.1:3626-7482 GCA_964396465.1 uncultured Christensenellaceae bacterium | reverse complement strand
TATTCGGGTATGCCGTAGGCCAGCACGCCGCCCGCCGTGTCGTGCGATTCAAACACGTCCACGTCGTAGCCGATACGCGCAAGGTAATAGCCGCATGTCAGGCCCGAAGCGCCCGCGCCGATAACCGCGACGCTCTTGCCGTTCTTCGGGAATACGATATCGTGCTTATAGGCCTTTTCGTTTTGCAGCGCGTAATCCGCGACGAAGCGCTTGAGATCGCATATCGCGAGCGCCTCATCCACGCTGCGGCGGCGGCATTTCTTCTCGCACGGGCGCGTGCAGATGCGCCCGCAAACCGCCGGGAACGGGTTCTCCTGACGGATCAGGTTGTATGCGTCGATGAACCGGCCCGTCGCGACGAGCGACATATACCCCGGCACATTGACGTTTGCCGGGCACGTGTTCTCGCACGGAGAAATGAACAGCCCGGAGCATACGCCCGCGCGGCAATACTTGTTGCGGATATGCTCGTCGTACTCCTCGCGAAAATACCGTATCGTGGATAACACCGGATTGGGCGCCGTCTGTCCGAGGCCGCACATCGCGGTCTGCTGTATCGTTTCTCCAAGCTCGATCAACAGCTCCACGTCGCCTTCCTCGCCCTCGCCGCGCGTAATGCGTTCGAGTATTTCGAGCATTCGCTTGGTACCGATGCGGCAAGCAACGCATTTTCCGCAGGATTCATCCTTGATGAAGTCCATAAAGAACCGCGCTGTATCCACCATGCAGGTGTCCTCGTTCATCACGATGAGTCCGCCGCTTCCCATGATCGCACCGACGCGCTTAAGCGTTTCGTAGTCGGTCGCGACGTTTAAGTTTTCGGTCGTCACGCATCCGCCGGAGGGACCGCCGATCTGTGCTGATTTGAACTTTTTCTTCTCACCCGTGCCGCCGCCGATCTCGAATATGATATCGCCGAGCGGCATACCGATGGGCACCTCCACGATGCCCGTGTTGACCACGTCGCCCGCGAGCGCGAACACTTTGGTGCCCTTGCTGTCCTTGGTGCCAAATTGCGAATACCATTCCGCCCCGCGCGAAACAATGACGGGAACGCTCGCGAAAGATTCCACGTTATTGATGATAGTCGGCTTGCCGAAAAGCCCCTTCTGGAACGGGAACGGAGGTTTTTGCCGCGGTTCGCCGCGCTCGCCTTCGATGGAAGCGAGCAGCGCGGTTTCCTCACCGCAAACGAACGCGCCCGCGCCGATCCTGATTTCGATATCGAAATTGAAGCCGCTGCCGAATATGTTCTTGCCCAGCAGGCCGACGCTTCTGGCTTCGTCGATGGCCGCTGTCATCCTCTCCACGGCAATCGGGTATTCCGCGCGGACATAAATGAAACCCTGATTCGCGCCGATCGCGAATCCGCCGATCATCATGCCCTCGATCACGGTATGCGGATCGCCCTCGATGATGCTTCTGTCCATGAACGCACCAGGGTCACCTTCGTCTGCGTTGCATACGATGTACTTCTCATCTCCCGGCTGCTTTAAAGCCGCTTCCCATTTTACGCCTGTCGAGAACCCCGCGCCGCCGCGGCCTTTGAGGCCCGACTGCTTGATTTCCGCCACCACCTTTTCAGGCGACATCTCACAAAGCGCCTTGTACGCAGAAAAATATCCTTCGTTGGCGATATAGGCGCGTATGTCGCTGTATTCGATTGAACCGCAATTGCGCAGCGCAATCTTAACCTGGTGCTTGAAAAAGTTGATATCATCGATACAGGGTACGCGCCGGTGCAGCGATTGATCCATGAAGGTATAGTTTTCAAGCACCTTGCCGTTTTTAAGGTGCGCTTTAACGATATCCTGAACCTTCTGCGGGGTCAGTTCCGTATAAAAAATCTTGTCCGGCATAACCAGCATCACGGGGCCTACGGCGCAGGTGCCCATGCAACCCGTCTCGTATACTTTGACGCGATCCTTCATTCCAATCTTTTCAACTTCGCTGATTATCGTATCGCGGATCAGCGCGCAGTTGGAGGATACGCAGCCCGCGCCGCTGCAGACATACACCCGATACTGATACTTATACTGCTCTTCGCTATACTGCTTTTTAATATCGTGCAGTTGCTCAATGGTTTTAATCTGTTTTACACTCACTTTCGCTCACCCCCTATTCATTGTACTTTGAAAGTATAGAATCCAGTTTGTTGACGTTGACCTGTTTATACACGAAGTCGTCAATCATCATCGCGGGCGCAAGGCCGCACGCACCGATACAGCGCGCCACCTCGAATGTGAATTTGCCGTCCTCAGTGGTGTCTCCGATTTCCACGCCGAGCTTCTCCTGCAATGCCTCAACGATCTTTTTTCCGCCGCGTACGTAGCACGCGGTACCGAGGCATACGCGTATCGTATGCTTGCCGCGCGGCTTCGTGGAAAAGAAAGAATAGAAGGTGACTACGCCCGATACCTCGGACAGCGGTTTGCCCATTCCGTCCGCAATAAAACGCTGCAGATCCAATGGCAGGAATCCGTATATCTCCTGCGCAAGATGCAACACCTTGATCAAGCTGCCTTCCTTGTTCTTGTAAAGGTCGATAATGCCGGCAATCTCGCTGTACTTGCCGCAATCACATTCCTTACCCGACGATTGCTTTTTTGAAACAGACATCGTTGCGTTCACCTCCAAATTTTTTTGGTTTGCACGGATATATATGTTCCTCATTTTTATCATACCAAAGTTATGTTATGGAAGAATGATGAAAGGACGCGAATATAATAACATTGACTAATATTTATCAAATATTTTGATGATTTAGGGATACAATTTTCACACATTCATAACATTTATAATTGCTCTATCACAAATCATGCGTATGCTATTGCATATGTGTCGATTTTACGATAAAATATAAATGCTTGATATTGAATTCACAATTTTACATTTTAATAATGCGGGAACGGTATCATGGAAGATGTACGCTTGCTGATTGCCGAATCCAAGGCCGAGGTACGTGCGGCAATAAAAACATACACATCGCTGGAAAATTTCAAATCCGACGAAGCTCCGGACGGTATTACAGCGCTAAAACTGCTGCGCCATTACGAATATCATGTGGTCATCATGGATACCATGCTGCCCGAGTTGGACGCATGGCATGTCTGCCGCCATATCCGCAAAACCACCTCCACCCCCATCATCATGATGTCGGAGCGCGACGATGAGGATGAAAAGCTTTCATTTTTTGATATCGGCATAGACGATTTCGTGAAAAAGCCTTTTTTCGGGAAGGAGCTGCTCGCGCGGATTCGAGTCATGCTGCGTCACTCCGCGATGCCGGGCAGCTTTGCACTGCGCAAGCTTGTTTTTGGCGGCCTGTGCATCGACAGTATTTCACATGCCGTATATATCGACGGAGACCCAATATCGCTGACACCCAAGGAATACCGATTGCTGTGCTATCTTGCGCAGAATACTGACAAAGCGCTTTCGCGCGAAGTCATACTGGATGAGGTTTGGGGCGAAGATTTTTTCGGCACGGACCGCACGGTGGACACCCATATTAAAATGCTGCGCGAAAACATTAAGCCGTATCAGCGGTTCATCGAAACGGTCTGGGGCTACGGGTATATATTTAGGACGCTGTAAATAACGGCAAGTCAGCCGCCTTCAATTAATTAATCTGCTGCCGTTTCAACGACTTTATTGGTAATACTTGCAATGATACGACTGATCTCCGCGTCCGCCGGAGCAATCCCGTTTTCATCCATTGCCGCGAGCGAAGCCTTCATGGGCAGCTCGCCCAGCAGCTTAAGCCCCAACGATTCGTATACCTTTTCCCTGCTGTTTTCTCCGAATATGCGAATTTTTTTGCCGCAGTCAGGGCATTCGACAAAGCTCATGTTCT
>CAYNFL010000088.1:0-3616 GCA_964396465.1 uncultured Christensenellaceae bacterium | reverse complement strand
CCACGCCGAGCAGCTTGATTTTAAGCGTTTTCACCATATTGACTGCCTTGGCGACGATCATCGAAACCATGTCCTGCGGCGTGCTGACGATCAGCATTCCCGATATCGGTATCGACTGCATGACGGTAAGCGCAACATCCCCTGTGCCCGGCGGCATATCGATGATCAGGTAATCGAGATCGCCCCAGAAAACGTCCTCCCAGAACTGCTTGACAGTACCCGATATGATGGGCCCGCGCCAAATCACCGGCTGCTGCTCATCCTTGATTAAAAGGTTCAGCGACATCACCGCTATCCCCTCTTTGGTTTTTGCGGGCATCAGCCCCATCTCGCTTTGTTCGATGCGCGCGTCTTTCACCCCTAGCAGACGAGGAATGCTGGGGCCGGTGATATCGGCGTCCATGACACCCACGGAAAACCCTCTGCCGTGCAATTCTTTTGCAAGCAGCGCGGAGACGGTGGACTTGCCTACGCCGCCCTTGCCGCTCATCACGCCTATCACCTTTTTAACGTCATTGTACGGATTATTCTGTATCGTGCAGCTATCCTTTGAATCGCATTGGCCTTTAGAAGGGCAATGGTCACAGTCTGCCATATTATGTTCCTCCTTGTGGTAAATATCATATGGTGAATATTCAATTTCAATCGACGGCTTCCGCCTGTTTTGAAAGTATTTTCTGCCCGGCTTTATCCATCAGCCACGCGACGGCAAAGCCCGCCGCGAAGCATACCGCCCATATAACGATTTTACCGATATCGCTCGTATAAAAGATGCCGATTGCTTCACCGCCCGCTCCGGTATTGCCCGAAGCGGGCAAAATAATCGCGATCGTGGACGCGATTACGAAGCCGATTACCGCGTGGAACACGGAGGAATAATGCTTCTCAAACATATAGTTGATCGCGCGCGCGGATAAAAAAGTCACAAGAAGTATGCCGCAAATCATCGGTATGATAACGATCATCGAGAACTCAGAAATCCCTTTCGTCATGGACTGATACAGGCCAAAAAAAAGAAGTAACGATGATGAACTCAAACCCGGTATCACGAGGCTGACGCCCCAGAGCAGCCCGCATACGAGGAACCACCATACGCTGTTTATGTTCCATATATCCGCCGCAATCGTAATGCGCGTACCGTATTGCAGCATTACGAGCAAGGTTAATACGGCTGCAGCGCTCAACGCAAGCGCAATCCACGATTTTTTGGTGCGCCCCTGTTTACCCGCTTCTCTGAAAAGCTGCGGCATCATGCCCATGATCAATCCTACAAACAGCCATGTCGCCGGGTAAGCATACGATGCATTGTTAAACAGCACGTTTAATAGTTTTGCAATCAGAAAAAAGCCAAGGCACCATCCGATCAATACGGGAAGAAGCAGGCCAAAATATTTTTTAAATGTGCGAAGCGGATGCGCGAGCAGTGCCATCATAGGCTGATATATGCCGAAAACGGCGCACAGTACGCCGCCGCTGATTCCGGGAAGTATGGCACCCGCGCCGATGATACCGCCCTGAAGCAGGCGGAACAGCCATTTAACCAAAGTATCTGGCTTTTTATCTTTCTTTTTATTATCTGAAGTTGTTTCTGGCATGATGCCTCCGAAAACCATTATTACGCACCATCGGCATTATAATTTATAAAACAGCGGTACGCAACCTTTTGGCGCGCTTATTCATAAACAATTCCGAATATTAAAATAGGCGGGCTGTCAGTTCGTCCGCAGAATATACCGGCTGTTGGCATGCGAAGTTTTCACAGACATATGCCGCAAACGGCTTATCGGATCTGTACTGTGCCATCTCCGTCAGCAGCGCGTCCATATCCCTACTGCGGTCGTAGAATATCAGCGTGGTAAAAGGCGAGTAAATTGCATTAAAACGGGTGTAAGCCGCAACCGCTTCGGCATTGCCTTTTTCGGCTGAGATCACGATCTGACGGTGCGGCGTTTGCATGGAGAGCAGCACGGATAAGAAATGCACATGTGAAGCGGGAGAGCGTTCCGCTTCCGCGGTAAAAGCGCGCACGGCGGCTCCCAGCACCTCTTTGTATTGTTGCTTTTGGGTCAACTGATACAGGCTGCTTAGCGCCGACAGCGCCGCGGACGTCCCCGAGGGCATCGCGCCGTCGTTTTCATCGCGCGGGCGCAAGAAAAACTCCGTTTCTTTGCTTGTCATGTAGAAACGGCTTTCCATACTTTCAAAGAAGCGGTCAACCATACGATCCGCAATCAACAATGCGCTGCGTATGTAACGAATGTCTAAACTGGCGCCGTAGAGCTTTATAAGGCCGCAGACCATATTCGCGTAATCGGCAATAAACCCGCTGCCCGGCCTGCCGAGTATGCCTGATACCGTACCGTCCTCCCCCATCATTCGTGCTATTATAAAATCGGCGGCTTTGCGCGCGCTTGCGATATAACCGGTATCGCTCAGCAGCATGCCCGCTTCTGCGAAGGCTTCTATCGCAAGCCCGTTCCAAGATGCTGATATCTTTGTATCCTTGAATGGCGGTACGCGCTGCCCGCGCAGCGCAAGCAGCTTGCGCAGCACCGCCGCTGCTTCCGGGCTTTCCGTCCCCCCAGCTGTGCGATGGAGTATGTTGCTGCCTTCAAAATTGCCGCTTTTGCTTACTCCGTATTGCGACTCTAGTATATGAAGCTCCCCGGGCGTCAGCGCGCGTTGCAGCTCTCCGTAGCTCCAGACATAGTATTTGCCCTCCACCCCTTCGGAATCGGCGTCCTGCGCGGAATAGAATGCGCCCTCGGGCGAAATCATTTCGCGCTCCAGGTACGCGCGTATCTTATCCGCCGCTTCCTTAAATATTTTTTCTTTGGTGATTGCGAAGCATTGCGCGTAGGCTTTGAGCAGCAGCGCGTTGTCGTAGAGCATCTTCTCAAAGTGCGGCACTAGCCAGCGCTCATCGGTAGAATAGCGCGAGAAGCCGATGCCCGCCTGATCGAATATGCCGCCGCGATACATCATCTCCAGCGTGAGCTTCACCATATCCATGGCAACTTCGCTATTATTCGCTTGATAGAATGCCATGAGAAACGTCAGGTAATGCGGCGTGGGGAATTTTGGCGCGTGAGAAAAGCCGCCGTACTGATTATCAAACATGCTCTGCAGCACCCGATATCCCGCATTGATGAGCGCGGCGGCATCCGTGTCGGATTCTCCCGAAGCTTTCTCATGCGCCAGCATGGCACTGATCTTCTCGCTTTGCGCAGTCAGCTTTTGGCGGTTGGTTTGCCACAGCTCCGATATCCGGCTCAGCAGCTCCGCAAACCCGATGCGCCCGTACATGCCGCTGAGCGGAAAGTACGTGCCCGCGAAGAAAGGTTTTTTATCGGGCGTCATAAATATCGAAAGCGGCCAGCCGCCGCTGCCCGTCAGCGCTTGGCAGACGCCCATGTACACTTCGTCGATATCAGGCCGTTCCTCCCGATCCACCTTGATAGACACGAAGCTATCGTTGAGCAGCGTTGCGATATCCTCGTTCTCAAAGCTCTCGTGCGCCATCACGTGGCACCAATGGCAGGTCGAATAGCCTATTGATAGAAATATGGGTTTGTCCTCCGCCTTGAGCCAGTTCGGGAAATCCGTCTCGAACCAG
>CAYNFL010000087.1:0-7553 GCA_964396465.1 uncultured Christensenellaceae bacterium | reverse complement strand
AACGACCCCTTGCTTGTAAGGCAAGTGCTCTCCCAGCTGAGCTATGCTCCCAAAATCGCATTTTCACAACAAGTGAACGCTGCGATATTGTATACTGCGGGCGCAATGCGTGTCAAAAACGAGAGTATCCGCTTATTCACGTTTATTGCCCGATATCTCGCTATTAAGCTTTATTTCGCCGTTTTACCGGCAATATCACTTCCGGCGCTTTTCGAGCGCGGCAAACACCTCTCCGGGGGTAAGCCCGCGGTCGCACAGCATCACGAGCAGGTGGTAGATGAGGTCGGCGCTCTCGTAGCGAATCTCCTCGGGGGAATCGTTTTTGGCCGCGATGATGACCTCGGCGGACTCCTCGCCCACCTTCTTCAATATCTTGTCGATGCCCTTGTCAAACAGATAATTGGTATACGAGCCTTCCTTCGGATTCGCTTTCCTGTCGCGAATCACGCCGAACAATTCATCGATGATACCATAACCGCAGGTGTACTCTCCTTCGCCATACAAAGGCTCAAAGAAGCACGAATATTTCCCCGTGTGGCACGCGGGGCCTTGCTGCTCCACGAGCGCAAGCAGCGTATCGCTGTCGCAGTCGATT
The DNA here is from genome assembly GCA_964396465.1 of uncultured Christensenellaceae bacterium. Classification (GTDB taxonomy): domain Bacteria; phylum Bacillota; class Clostridia; order Christensenellales; family SZUA-584; genus JAEWCC01. The sequence continues at coordinate 6,958 of CAYNFL010000087.1, read as the reverse complement.
TTAAGCTCTTTAAGCGTTTGATAATGTCCGGAGGTCTCCCCCTTGCGCCAAAGCTTCCCGCGGCTGCGCGACCAATACACCATACCGCCTGTTTCCAGCGTCTTTTCGAGCGCTTCGCGGTTCATGTACGCCATCATAAGCACAGCGTTGGTTTTGATATCCTGCGTGATCACAGGCACGAGGCCCTTTTCATCAAATTTCACATCTTCGATATTCATATATCCCCCTTAGTTTAACCTCACCGGTATATTTTCGCGCCGGAAATATTCCTTGACGTCGCCCACGGTGTATTCGCCGTAGTGGAATATCGACGCGACGAGCACCGCGTCGGCGCTTGCCTGCTGGATGACATCCTTCAGATGTTCCAGCTTGCCTGCGCCGCCCGAAGCGATTACGGGGATGCGCGCGATATCCGATACCGCTTTGGTCATTGCGATATCATAGCCGTCCTTGGTGCCGTCGGTGTCCATGCTCGTGAGCAGTATCTCGCCCGCGCCGCGGCGCTGCGCTTCGTCGGCCCATTCGAGCAGGTCAAGCCCGGTGTTCACGCGCCCGCCGTGTACGTATACCTCCCAGCCTTCACCATTTTCACGCTTCTTCGCGTCGATCGCGCAGACCACGCACTGGCTGCCGAACTTCTCCGCCGCCTCGGTTATCAGCTCCGGGTGCTTTACCGCCGCGGAGTTGACGGATATCTTGTCCGCGCCGCGTTTCAGCATCTCCCTGAAATCTGCCACCGTACGGATACCGCCGCCCACCGTGAGCGGTATGAACACCTGTTCCGCCGTGCGCGCGACGACGTCGCCCATAATGCTCCGCTGATCGGAGGACGCCGTGATATCGAGGAATACGAGTTCATCCGCACCCGCGCGGTTAAACATCTGCGCGAGCTCCACCGGATCGCCCGCGTCGCGGATATTCACAAAGTTCACACCCTTGACGACGCGCCCCGCGTGCACGTCAAGGCACGGTATGATCCTTTTGGTCAGCATGTTTCCTCCCCCATGCGGATCGCATCCGCAAGGCGGATATCGCACGTGTAGAGCGCTTTACCGATGATAACGCCGAATGCTCCCGCCTGTGCAACGCTTTTCACATCCTCAATGCGGCTCATGCCGCCCGAAGCGATGATTTCCATGCCTGTCTGCGCCGCCATATCCTGTATCGCGGCAATGTTCGGCCCCGTCATCATGCCGTCGCGCGCGATGTCGGTATAGACAACTGTCTGAATGCCGCGCGTCTTCATCTCCTGCGCGAGCAGCACGGGGCTTACCTTTGTATTCTGCGCCCAGCCGCGCGTCGCGACGCGCCCGTCCTTGGCGTCGATGCCAGCCACGATGCGCCCGGGATACTTTACCGCCGCCTCGGCGACGAGCTCCGGTTCCTCGAACGCCGCGGTGCCGAGTATCACGCGCGCGACGCCGAGCTCCAGCCGCTCCTTGATATCGGCCATGTTGCGCACGCCGCCGCCCAGTTGTACCGGTATACTCACTGCTTTTAGTATCTGCTTAACCGCTTCGCGGTTGGAAAACGCGCCCGCGAACGCCGCGTCGAGATCGACGACGTGCAGGTACCGCGCGCCTTCATTTTGCCAGCGCTTCGCGGCCTGTGCCGGGTCTCCGTACTGCGTGGCTTGCTGCATATCCCCCATTTTAAGACGTACGCATTCGCCGTTCTTCAAATCGATTGCGGGGAATATCCTCATGTCATCTCTCCAAAGTTTTTCAGCATCGCCAATCCCGCGTCCCCGCTCTTTTCCGGGTGGAACTGGAATCCGAATATATTGTCCTTTTGTACCGCCGCGGTGAACCGATATCCGTATTCCGCTTCCGCAATGATATACGTTTCCGGTACTTGCGACGCGTGGTAGGAATGCACAAAATACACATAGGGCGTGCCGGTAATCAGCGCATTGTCGCGTACGATCAGGTTGTTCCAGCCCATATGCGGCACTTTAAAGTCCTGAACGCCAAACCGCACCACCTCGCCCGGAACAAGGCCGAGGCCCTGCGTCACGCCGTTTTCATAGCTACGCTCAAACAGCAGCTGCATGCCGAGGCAGATACCCAAAAAAGGTTTACCCTTTTTGACCTCGCCCTCCAGCACATCCCACAAATCTGAACGCATGAGGTTCTGTGCCGCGTCCGCAAACGCGCCCACGCCGGGCAGCACGACATGCGAAGCGTCACGGATGCGCTGCGCGTCGTCCGTGATGACAGCCTCAAAGCCGAGATATTCCAGCGCTTTCTGCACGCTGCGCAGGTTGCCCATGCCATAGTCGGCGATCGCGATCATCACAGCACTCCCTTGGTGGAGGGGATACCGCTGCTGCGCGAGTCAAACTCCAGCGCATAGCGCAGCGCGCGCCCGACCGCCTTGAACGCTGCCTCCACGATATGGTGCGTATTCTCGCCGTAGAGCGAGCCGACATGCAGCGTGAGCTTCGCGTTTACGGCGAACGCGCGGAAGAACTCCTCAAAAAGCTGCACGGGCATATTGCCCACCGCTTTATCCGGGCAGCCTATACCGTATTTTAAGTACGCGCGGCCTGAAAAATCCACACTCGCGAAGCAAAGCGCCTCGTCCATCGGCACAAACTGTGTGGAGTAGCGGCATATACCCGCCTTGTCGCCTGCAGCCTTTTCAAACGCTTCGCCCAGCACGATGCCTATATCCTCCACCGTATGGTGCTCATCCACGTTGAGGTCGCCCTTCGCTTCGAGCGTCAGGTCGAAAAGCCCGTGGCGCGCAAACAGGTCGAGCATGTGGTCTAAAAAGCCGATGCCCGTGCTGATCTGCCTTTTTCCCTCGCCGTCGATATTCAGCGAAAGGCTGATTTGCGTTTCGGTTGTGTCCCGCTTGATATCCGCACTTCTCATGGCCTGCTCTCCTTATCAAACCTTATCGCTGCGCTCCTCGCGTGCGCGTCCAGCCCCTCTGCATGCGCAAAGCGCACAATGTCATCATAGCACGCGCGCAGTGATTTTTCATCATAATATACATAATTGGTCGTCTTCACAAAGTCGTCCACCGACAGCGCAGACGAGAACCGCGCGGTTCCCGAAGTGGGCAGCACATGGTTCGGCCCCGCGAAATAGTCTCCCAGCGGCTCCGGCGAGTATTCTCCTAAAAATACCGCGCCCGCGTTTCGTACCTTCGCGAGGTGCTGCTTCGGGTCTGCCGCCAGTATCTCCAGATGCTCCGGCGCGATGTCGTTGGCGATGTCGAACGCCTGATCCAACGTATCCGTTACGATGATTGTACCGTAATCCGCCACGGACTTCTCCGCAATCTCGCGGCGCGGCAGCATTGCAAGCTGCCGCTCGATCTCCGCAGCGGCTTTCTCCGCAAACATGCGGCTGGGCGTCAGCAGTATGCTCGCGGCTTTTTCATCGTGCTCCGCTTGAGAGAGGAAATCTGCCGCCGCGTACGCGGTATCTGCGTTCTCGTCCGCGATGATGAGCACCTCGGACGGCCCCGCAATCATGTCGATGCCTGCCGCGCCGTATACCTCGCGCTTTGCCGCCGCGACGTACGCGTTGCCCGGCCCGGTGATCACATCCGCCTTCGGCACGCTCTTCGTGCCGTAAGCAAGCGCGGCGATCGCCTGCGCGCCGCCGATCTTCAGTATCATGCTTGCGCCCGCGAGGTGCGCCGCGACCAACGTGAGCGGTTCGATGCGCCCGGTTTTGCCCGGCGGCGTTACCATGACGATTTCCTCCACGCCCGCGATTTTTGCGGGGATGATATTCATGAGCACGCTGGAAGGGTACGCGGCCTTGCCGCCCGGCACATATACGCCCGCGCGTTTCACCGGTATCACGAGCCTGCCTGTGAGCGCACCGCCGCTGCCGCATTCGTAGCTTTGCCGCCGCTGCATGTCGTGAAACGCACCGATGTTCGCCGCACTCCGTTTCAGCGTTTCCAATAGCGCTTGCGGTATGGCGTCGTAAGCCTCGGTGATCTCCTTTTTTGTGGCGCGGATATTGCTTTCGTCGATATCAAAGCCGTCAAATCTGCGCGTGTAGTCAAACAGCGCTTTGTCGCCGTACCGTTCAACGTCGCGCAATATCTGTTTTACAGTCTGCGTTACGGTTTTGTCCGTTTCGGCCTTGCGCTTCAGCCGCCTCAAAGCGTCGCCGATTTCGCTCGAAGTATAAATCTTCATGCTTCCTCCACTGCCGCGCGGATGCGGTCGATCAGCGGCACCATCACGTCGGCCTTGATCTTCAGGCTCGCGCGGTTTACAGCGAGCCGCGCAGACACTTCGCATACGTCCTCAAGCACCGTAAGGCCGTTCTCCACCAGCGTGCGCCCGCTTTCCACGATATCGAGTATTACGTCGGAAAGGCCGAGTATCGGCCCTAATTCCACGCTGCCCGAAAGTTTGATGCATTCTATGGAAATACCTTTAGAGGCGTAATGCCGTCGCGCGATCTCCGGATACTTCGTCGCGACGCGCAGCACCGATGCGGTGAGCGAACCGTTCTTTTTTTCGGCGTAGCCCGCAATGGCAAGCTTGCATTTGCCGAACTTTAAGTCGGCCATCTCGTAGAGCGGCAGCCCCGCCTCCATCAGCGTATCCTTGCCCGCGACCCCTAAGTCCGCAACGCCGTGATCCACATAGGTCGGCACATCGGCCGGTTTTACCATTATAAAACGCATATCGCTTTTTTCATCGTAGAATATCAGCTTGCGCGTGTCGGAAAGCACTTCGCCATATTCGACGCCGCATTTTTTTAAAAGCGCCATCGTTTTCTCTGCGAGTCGTCCTTTGGCCAATGCCATCGTAATCATATATTGCTCCTTACAGCGTGAGCATGCTTCCATCGGCTTTAAAGTAGCCCGCCATGGCAGCACCGTTTTTATTTTTAAGTGACAGCAGCGAATCTTGATCCATACCGACGAACAGCATCACGCGTTTGCCTTCGGCACGCAGTTCTTCCGCATACGCGAACGCTTTGCCGCTGGCGCTCTCATCGCACGATATGACCGCATATGTATCGTAGCTTCCGCTCAGCATGCCTTGCCTCTCCATTGCGATCATCACGCGCTTGATGCCGAGCGCAAAGCCGGTAGCGGGCGCAGGTTTACCGAACTTGGACAGCAATTCGTCGTAACGCCCGCCCGATACGACAGGAAAACCGATGCCCGGCGTGATACCGCGGAATATGATACCTGAATAGTACGCGATGTCGTGCAGCATGCCAAAGTCCACCGAGAGGTTCGCCTCGAGCCCGTATTCGCATAGCAGGCCGTACACGCTTTTAATATTCTCCACCGCTGCCGCGCAGTGCTGATTATCCGTCAACGCCAGCGCCTTGTCAAATACCTCTCTGCCGCCGAACAGCGAAGGCAGCGCCATGATCTGCGCTTTGTCTTTCGGTTTCAGCTTCATCGCGTCTGCAGCCGCTTCCACCGCGATTAAATCCTTGGAATCCACCGCGTGGCGCAGCGCATCGGCCTGCGCTTCATCGAGCCCGAAACTACTGATTAGCGCTTTGAAATATTGCACCTGTCCAATATCAACTGTAAATGAATCCAGCCCGCAGATTTTAAGCGATTTGATAGCGAGCGCGATGATCTCGGCATCCGCGCTGCATCGCGCATCGCCGATCAGTTCCGCGCCCGCCTGCGTAAATTCTCCCGCGCGTCCGGCCGCGGGTTGTGCTGCCGCGAACGAATTCTGTATATAGAACAGCCGTTTGGGCGTTTTTAAATTCATGCGCGTCGCTGCTGCCCGCGCGATGGGTACGGTGATGTCGGGACGCAGCACCAATATTCGCCCCTTTGCGTCCATAAATTTGATCATGCTCTCCTGCATGTACGCGCCCACACCGCTTTGAAACACGTCGTAGAATTCATATGTGGGCGTTTCCACTTCATCAAAACCCGCAGCGATAAACGCGCAGCGCAGCGCGCCTTCCATATTGCGCTTGATACAGCATTCCTCGGGCAAGCAATCCTCCACGCCTTCGGGAACCTGCTTAATGTATTTAACCATGACGACCTCTTTAACGTATTATCATACTAATATGCTAAATTAAATATACATTGACCTTGCTGTTTTGTCAATAAAAAAATGAACGCCGGAGCGGCTGCCCCGGCGTTAAATCGTTTTCACTTACTTGCCACCCATCGAGCGTTCAGCCTGTTCAATCATTTTTCTCACCATGTTACCGCCAATCCTGCCAGCATCCTTCGATGTCAAATCACCGTTATAGCCCTGCTTTAAATTGACGCCAACCTCGCTGGCAACTTCATATTTAAAATTCTGCAGATTGATAGCCATTTTCATATCCTCCATTCTGTCATATTGACATTGCTGTTACTGTTAGAATCCCTTTGCCTGACTGATCAACTTTTTGACCATATTGCCGCCGACGGAACCGGCCTGCTTCGCCGTCAAGTCTCCGTTATAGCCCTGTTTTAAATTGACGCCGATCGAACCGGCTACTTCGTACTTCATTCTGTCCAGAGCAGTTTTCGCTTCAGGAACCAATGTCTTTGCCACCTTTTTCACCTCCTTATGTTATTACCTTGCAATTATAATTTGCCCAATAAATTTAATAATACGCTGGTAATAATATAGAGGCGTGGCAGTTTTAATTAATCGACGTTTTTTTTAATTTATTTACGAAACGTTCTTCTGCGCGCCGTTTAAATTCGTAAAAAAGCGCGGCGTTGTTCTCCTTCATTTCGTCGGCGATATCGCGCGTCTCCGTAAAAAGCCGCATGTCGGATATCATATGCGCCATATATAGGTCGGAAGCGCCGCTTTGCCGGCTGCCTAAAAACTCGCCCGGCCCGCGCTGCTTTAAATCCTCTTCAGCGATTATAAATCCGTCATTTGTGGAAGTAAGCACCGAGAGGCGTTCGTTGTCGCTTTCATTCGACATTAAAAAGCAGTAGGACTTCATATTGTTTCGGCCCACGCGTCCCCTCAGTTGGTGAAGCT